>JASLJL010000291.1 GCA_030152405.1 Gordonia sp. (in: high G+C Gram-positive bacteria)
GGTGATGACGGTGGCCAGCGTGTAGATCCGTGCGTCATAAGGGTCACGACCGGCGGCGACGAGCGCGTCGCGAGTCCGGGCGACCACGTCGCGCAGGATCGTCTTCGTCGGCGCGGCCACGAAGATCGCCTCGGCGTTCTCCGCGGCGAACCGGCTCCCCCGCGTCGACGCGCCCGCCTGGTAGATCACCGGCGTCCGCTGCGTCGACGGTTCGGACAGATGGATGCCCGGGACCGTGAAGTGCTCGCCACGGTGTCCGATGTGATGCACCTTCGCGGGATCGGCGAACACCCCCGCCGCCCGATCGCGCCGAACGGCGTCGTCCTCCCAGGAGCCCTCCCACAGTTTGTAGAGCACGGTCAGATACTCGTCGGCGTGGTCGTAGCGCGCGTCGTGGTCGAGCAGGCGGTCGTCACCCATGTTGCGCGCCGCGGCGGGCAGATATCCCGTGACGACATTCCATCCGACTCGGCCGCGCGTGAGGTGATCGAGTGTGGACAGTCGGCGGGCGAACGGATACGGGTGCTCGAACCCGGTCCCGGTGGTGATGCCGAAACCAAGGTTCTCGGTGGCGTGCGCCATGGCCGAGACCAGCAGCAACGGGTCGTTGACGGGGATCTGCGCACCCTGTCGGATGGCGGCTTCGTCGGTCGCCGCGTACACGTCGTAGGTGCCGAGCACATCGGCGATGAAGAGCCCGTCGAAGCGGCCCCGTTCGAGCAGTTTCGCCAGGTCCACCCAATAATCGAGAGTGTTGTAGTCCCAGGACCGATCATCCGGATGACGCCAGAGCCCGGGCGACTGATGGGCGACGCAGTTCATGTCGAAGGCGTTCAGGCGGATCTGTCGAGTCATGGTCAGATCCTGCGACCTGCGGCGTCACCCGGCCAGCGTTCCACGCGCGCTGGGCGCAATCACGCCTCGCTGAGCAGAACAGCGACCGTGCCGTCCTCCAGCGCGTCGAAGATGTGCTCGGCGTCGCCCGGATAGTTGACGTAGTCGCCCGGCGCGAGTTCGACGGCCGCGTCGGTGGGCCCGACCCTG
The DNA here is from genome assembly GCA_030152405.1 of Gordonia sp. (in: high G+C Gram-positive bacteria). GTDB lineage: Bacteria > Actinomycetota > Actinomycetes > Mycobacteriales > Mycobacteriaceae > Gordonia. The sequence goes on from JASLJL010000291.1 coordinate 1,045, forward strand.
GCCTTGCCCGCACACAGGATGACGTGCTCGATCACCCCACGCGCGTGCGGCTGCGAGATGCGGGGCCGTCCCCGATCGGCGCGAATCAGATAGACGTCCCGACGCGTGCCGTGACGCGCGGCCGACAACAGGGTGGCCGTGTAGAAATCGGCTTCACCTGCACTGATCGTCGGCCCCTCGCCGAGTCGGATGACTTCGACGGCAGGCCGCGGCGCGTCGACGAGCGCCGAGAACTGGATGCCGAGAGCGACGCTCAGCGACCAGAGCGTCTCCACGCTGGGATTGCCGTCGCCGGATTCGAGCTGCGACAACGTCGACTTGCCGATGCCCGCCCGACGAGCGAGCTCGGTGATCGACAAGCCCGCACGAGTGCGTTCGCGCTTGAGCGCCGCAGCGACGAGTTTCTGCGGGTCGACTCTACCGTTCGCCATAGTGGCCGAACGTTCACCTTGACGAACGTCATCCATAGTTCCATCATAGTGGACATGCGTTCATCATGGAGGACAGTCGTTCCGAGGGAGATCCTCGTGATCGGAGCGTCCATGTGGGTGGTCGGCGCGTCGTACGGGGCAGCCGCGCACGGCATCGGGCTGGCGTGGTGGCAGGTGCTGATCATGGCGTGCACGGTGCTCGCAGGGTCGTCAGAGTTCGTCCTGGTCTCGGTCGTCGCAGCGGGCGGACTCCCGATCGTCGGGGCGCTCGCCGGACTGCTGGTGAACGTCCGCAACTTCTCGTACGCGCTGTCGATCGGCCGGTTCCTCCGTGCGGACCGGACGATCTTCGCCGCCGCGCACATCGTCAACGACGAGACCGCCGTCTACTCCGCGCCCCATCGCGACCCGGCCACCGCTCGGCGAGCGTTCGTGGTCTGCGGTCTCGCCGTGGTCGTCTCCTGGCCGCTGGGCGCGTTGTGCGGCGCACTCGCAGGCCAGGTGATCGCCTCCCCCGAGACGTTGGGCCTGGACGCGGCGTTCCCCGCCCTGATGGCGGCGCTCGCCATCCCCGCCCTCCGCGATCCCGGAACCCGGTGGGCGTCCCTCTTCGGCGGAGCGATCGCGCTGGCCACGGCTGGTTTCGTCGCAGCCGGGCTGCCCGTCGTGCTCGCGCTGCTCGGCATTCCCCTCGGCTGGCTGGTGACACGCCGCCGCGCCGCAGGTCCCGAATCCCCAGACCCCGAATCGGCTGATCCCGCATCGGCAGACCACGAGGAGGCCACGTCATGAGCGGCTGGCAGTTCGTCGGAGCCGTCGCACTGCTGGCAGGCGGCACGTACGCGATCCGACTGTCCGGACTGCTCCTGCGCGCTCGCGCTCAGGTCTCGCCTGCGGTGGAAGCCGTTCTGGAACGGGCGACGATCGTGCTGCTGGTCGCGGTGGCCCTGACCGGCATGCTGTTCACCGGCGACGAGCTCACCGGACCCGCCAGACCCATCGGAGTGTGCATCGGGGTCGCGGCCGCATGGTTCAAAGCTCCGCTCGTCGTGGTGATCGTCGGCGCCGCCGCGACCACCGCGCTCCTGCGCGCTCTCGGCGTGGCGTGATCGGCGATCCGCCGATTCACAACCGCTTGAGGGCGTTCCGGTCGAGCGCCGCGACGTCGGTGTGGCCCGACAGTCCGAGGGTGAGATCGAGCTCCGCGACGATGTTGGCGACCGCATCGCGTGCTCCGTCGGCGCCGGCGAGCGCGAGACCGTACATGTGCGGTCGCCCGATGCAGACGGCGTCGGCGCCGAGCGCGAGGGCTTTGAAGACGTCCGATCCGGTGTAGAAGCCGGAGTCGACGAGGATCTTGATCTGCCCTCCGACCGCGTCGACGATGTCGACGAGCGCATCGGTCGACGAGATCGAGCCGTCCACCTGGCGTCCGCCGTGGTTGGAGACGATGAGGCCCTCGATGCCCAGTTCGACCGCCTTGCGGGCGTCGTCCGGGTGCAGCACGCCCTTGAGGACGATCGGGAGGTCGGTCATCTCGCGGAGCGTCATCACGTCGTCCCAGTTCAACGAGGGGCGCGAGTAGATGTCGAGGAACGTCTCGACGGCGGCGCGCGGCTCCGGCGCCGTCAGGTTCCGTCGCAGGTCCCCGGGCACGTTGCGGGCGATGGAGAACAACGTCTTGATCGCGCCGAGACTCACCTCGGGCTTCTCCGAGACCGCACCCTTGAGGCGTTCGGCGACGATCTCCCAGAACGTCGGATCGGACGTGTACTGGTCGATGCCCTCCGCCCGCGCGAAGGGCAGCGAACCGAGGTTGAGGTCCTGCGGCCGCCAGCCGAGCATCGTGGTGTCGAGGGTGACGGCGATCGCCGCGGCCCCCATCTGCTCGGCGCGCGAGACGAGGCTGCGGACCAGCCGGTCGTCGGTCGACCAGTACAGCTGGAACCAGCGAGGAGCTCCGGGACGGACCGACTCCATCTCCGCCGCGACATCCTCCATCGGCGCGCAGCCCTGGTTGGAGAAGATGTACGGCAGCCCCAGCTCCGCGGCCGCGTGACCGATGTGGACGTCGGCCCGATCGTGGGCGAGCGCACCGGCCCCGACCGGAGAGAACAGCACCGGCGCGGGCAGAGTCTGACCGAACAGCTCGATCTCCAGCGACCGTTCACTGGTGTCCCGCAGGACGCGTGGAACGATCGCCCAGCGATCGAGCGCGGCGCGGTTCGCCGCCATCGTCCGCCCCTCGCCCGCCCCGCCTGCGATGTACGCCCAGCCGCGGGTCGACATCGCCGCACGTGCCCGTTCCTCCAACGTCGCGAAGTCCGTGGGGATCGCGGGTCCGCGTCCATGGATGCCCGCCCGGTAGATCTCGTTCTGCCGCGCGCGGCCAGTGTTGGAAGCCATGTGGTCATTGTGACCCATGCCCTCGCCGGGTCCCGCGCACGCCGTCCTTCCGGCGGTGTTGCCCTTCTTCACAGGAGACATTAAGGTTCTCCTTCTTATGGATAGCCTTACCTCGCTCGCCGCCGCGGCCGCGCCTGTCTCCAAACCCGCCTGGCAGATTCTGACGACCCTCGGCTACTTCGTCGCGCTGTCGTTCGCCACCGGGCTCACGCTCGCGCTGGCCTATCTGCTCCCCGGTCGGGCGCACGACGGCTCGACGGAGCGAGTCCTCCGCTCGCTCGCCCGACCCGCCGCCGCGGTGACTCTGCTCGGCGGATACTTCCAGTACGTGGCACGCGTGACGAAGTCCGACGTCGGCACGTCGTGGTTCGAGTCCGCTGCCTTCACGCACACGATCGACTACCTGAAGCTGCCGAAGGACGACGGCGTCTGGCTGTCGGCGGGACTGATGGGCACCGCACAGTTCCTCGTGTTCATCGCCCTGGCGGCGATCATCTGGAACCTGGGACGACCCTCGAGCACCGGCCTCGCGGTAGCCGGATTCTGGACCGCGATCCTGGCTGCGGCACTGCCCAGCATCACACTCGCGACAGCCGAGCTCGACAAGATCGCGAATCGCGAACTCAAGCTGGCGCACATCCTGGGCGCCGACATCTGGGTCGGCGGAGTCGTCGTCCTGGCGATCGCCGGGGTCGTCGCACGACGTCGCCGCACCGAGGACCGGGACGACTCCGGCGCGGACCTCGTCGACGAGGCAGGCGCCTGGGAGCAGATGTGGTCGCGCTTCAGCGTGTGGGCGATGGGCGCGGTCATCGCGATCACTGTCTCCGGCATCTGGCTCACCTGGGTTCACCTCGGCTCGTTCAGCGCGTTCGTCACCACGTCGTACGGTCGGTTTCTGCTGATCAAGCTGATCCTCGTGGCGTTCATGGTGGCCGCCGGAACCTACAACGCGGTCGTGCTCATTCCGAAGATCCGTCGTGCCCGGCTGACCGGCGACGATCGGACGTTCGCCGAACTCGCATTGGGCGAGTTCCCCCGCGTGGTGATCGCCGAGGCGGTCGCCGCACTCGCGGTGTTGGTGATCGTCCCGTTCCTCGCCGGATCGGCGCGGGCGCAGGCCGGTCAGGCCGACGCCGGACCGTTCGACTGGGGGACGTTCGGCCTCGGCTTCGCCCTCATCGCACTCGCCGTCGCGGGCTGTACCGCGACCGTCCGGGGTCTCGAACGGCGGGACGCCTCACTCTCGAACGAGGAAGAAGTAGAAATGCTCGTCTCGCACGAGTGAGGTGCTCCCGTTCATGACGCCCATCAGAGTGTTCTCGTCCACCCGCTTGAAGTGGTCGAACACCGGCTGTCCGTCGTAGACCATGGTCGCCGTCAGCTCTCCGCGGAACTCGACGTTCCAGAGGCTGGCGGCGCCTTTGCCGATCTCGAGGTCCGAATAGAGTTCGCCGTCGTCTCCCCGACACACCATCGGAGCGACGTCGTAGCGGCCGCGCAGCCACTTGCCGTGCCAGCCGACCTGCGCGAGGCTTCCGTCGAGCCGGTGTCCGGACGGGAGCTCCCCGCCGCGCCAGTCGCCGATGATCTCGTCGATGGTCACCGTCGGCAGGGCCGCCCAGATCGCGTCGAGCTCGGCCGGATCGCTGACCTGCTGAGACTCGGCCCGCCTCCGGAAGTCCGCGACGGCCTGGGTTTCCGTAAGTTGACTCATGCCGCCCGACCCTACGCTCGGTCGACGGTAGTGTCACTCCTCACAGTCCACGAGAGGTGACCGATGACCGAGCCCGACCTCGACGCTCTGCGACACGACGTCCGCACGTTCCTCGACGACGAGATCGCCGACGGACGATTCACTCCGGCCGTCGACTGCTGGCTCACCGGGTGGGACGAGGCGTTCACCCGCACGCTCGCCGCGCGCGGCTGGGTCGGCATGACGGTACCGGCGGAGTACGGCGGTCACGGACGCAGTCACGTCGAGCGTTTTGCGGTCACCGAGGAACTCCTCGCGGCGGGCGCCCCCGTCGGAGCGCACTGGATCGCCGACCGGCAGATCGCTCCGTC
>JASLJL010000310.1 GCA_030152405.1 Gordonia sp. (in: high G+C Gram-positive bacteria)
CTCGGAACCCCGGTCAAGACGCCGTTCCCGGCGATCCTCAACGTCAATCCGTACAACCGAGCCCTGCTCGACGGCATCGACCACGCGCTGCACGCTCCTGTCATCGGCCGGACCGTTCGCACCGCGAGCTCCGCGATGACCCTGGAGTCAGGTGCTCTCGGCGGCGTCTCTCGCATGGCCCGTACGTTCGGATCGGGACTGTGGGACGTGTTCGGGATCAACCGGAACCTCGTGCGCTCCGGGTACGTGCAGGTGATCGTCGACGTTCGAGGCACCGGTTCGTCGCACGGCAAGTGGGAGATCCTGTCGCCGCGCGAGCAGCAGGACTCCGTCGAGGTGATCGACTGGATCAGCAGACGATCATGGTGCGACGGCGCCGTGGGCATGACCGGCTGGTCGTACTCGGCGATCAACTCGTTGCAGGCCGCCAGTCTCCGACCGCCAGCCCTCAAAGCCGTGTTCGCCGTCGAGGGCAGCGAAGACGTGGTCCGCGACATCTACATCACCGGCGGGATGCCGTCCGCGTTCATCCCGCTGTGGCTCGCACTCGTGAACGGCCTCAAGTGGCTGCCCAACCCGGCGACCGGCATGGCCGACCTGTTGCGCGGCGACGCCTACCGCTGGCTGCGGGACCGCGTGAAGTCGCCTGCGTCGGAGATGCCGTCGCTGATGTGGGGCTTCCTCACCGCCCGCGACGACCGCATCTTCGACGACCCGTACTTCACCGAGCGGAATCCGGTCATCGAGGACATCGAGTGTCCGACGTTCACGATCGGCGGGTGGCACGACCTGTTCGGCCGCAGCGCGACCCGCGTCTACCAGAAGCTGCAGATGGCGCCGGGCCGCAAGCAGATGCTCGTCGCCGACGGATACCATCTCGATCCCGGCTGCGACCACGGCCGTGCACACCGCCCGCCGCGTCTGGACGTCCTCGAACGCGCGTGGTTCGACAAGTGGCTCAAGGGCATCGACAACAGCGTCGACGAGTACGGGCCGGTCACGATGGAGCAGCAGGGCGGCGCGTGGTCGTGCGGCGACGGCTTTCCACGGGTCGAGGTGACGCCGCGTCGCCTCTTCCTCACCGAGGAGTCGTCGGGCACCGCCGATCACGCTCGCCACGACGGTGGGCTCGCCACCGAGCCGGCCCGCCGCCGACGCGCCCTCCACATCCGTCCGGACCTGCGCGGGTTCCGGTCTCGCGATCTGGCGCAGGTCACCGCGGGCGCGGCTATCGCGCTCGGCGACGACTTCTCCGTCGACGCCCGCTATCAGGAGCACGGCGCGCTGTCGTTCACCAGCGACGCGGTCTCGGAGTCCACCCAGGTGTCCGGGGAGATGAACCTCCGGCTCAACGTCGCCACCACCGCGCACGAGGGGATCTGGGCAGTCACCGTGAACGACGTCGCTCCCGACGGCTCGTCCCGCATCTTGACTAACGGGGCGCTGACCGCGTCGAACCGCGCACTCGACCCGTCCCGCTCGACGTACACGCCGGACGGCGTGCTCCTGGACGCCGTCCACTACCTGTCCCGCGACCGCCGCCTGCCCGTGCCCGCCAACGAGCCGGTCCGCATCGACATCGACCTGGTGCCGACCGACGCGGTCCTCGAACCCGGCCACCGCCTGCGGGTGGACGTCTACGCGGCCAGCCTGCCTCGGTATCTGACGATCGTGCCGGACCTGATCAAGGCGCGGGGTCGTCGACAGCAGTTGGTGCTCGACCCGAACAAGCCCAGCTACCTCACGTTCCAGGCGGACGGCGAGCTTGGCGCGGATCCGGTGCCGGTCGTCAGCGCACTCCGGACTCGGTGAACACCACTCGATAGACGAGGCCGACCTCGGGCCCGAGCACCAATCCGACGAGGTCGACGAGGGTGTCGACGAACGACGCCCCGTGCGTCTGTCCGTCGACGATCGGGTCGAGGTGATGCGCGAGTTCGTGCAGGACCACGAGTTCGCGGAGCGCCCAGGCGCCCTCCGCCGAGTCGGGCACCGCGATCACCCGCTCGTTCGCCTCATAGTGCGCGGCACGGCCGCCTCGTCGTCGCCGGACACGAACCGGTGTCGTGGCCTCGGCGAAGCGCTCACGAACCGAGTCGAGGGCTAGCACGTCGTCGACGTACCTGGCGACCCCCTCGACGTCACCGAACTTCGCCTCCGCCGGGACGGTGAGCGTCGCGCCGGCGATCTGTACGGTGTGTGCTCCCCCGGCGCGTTCCATCAGTCGATGCGCGATCCGCTCCGCGTCGTAGACCTTCCCCCGATTCGCGTCGCGCATCCGCTCACCCTACGTCCGCGTGCGAGAGGTCCGTCGATACGGGATCCTTCGACGCCGTCACTCGTCAAGCGCCGGCCGAGCCGGGCCGAGCCGTGCACGACGACCGGCGCGGTCGCCTGCCTGACGGGCGGCCGTGGAGTAACCGGACCGGGCCGAGGTGGGACGCCACGTGCCCCGCGCCTTCGTGGCGCCGGCGTAGAAGTCCTTCACCTCGAGCTCCTTGTTCCGCAACGCGACGGCAGTCGAACCGGAGCTTCCCGGACGGCCCGACTCCACTGCGAGCGCCTGGGCCCGCTCCTCGTCGCGCGCGTCCTGCAGGCGTCTGCCGATGCGTTCGGCGAACGCGGACTGGAAGTTGAGACGCGCGGTGATCGGCGACAGCGGCTTCTCCTCGACCACCCTGCGGCGGAAGTAGCCGGTCCCGACTGTCACCACCTGCCGAGCGGTCTCCGATTTGTATGAGCCGGACTTGAGGTACGCATCGCTCGCGGCGACCATCTGAATCACCAGCGAGGTGTACAGCGCCTCCGTGGCGTCGATGTCCGACTCGAAGCCGTAGGCGATCACGAACGTCGAGTTGGATGCGACGTCGCAGGTCAGATCGTTGGCCCGCGCGATCTGCACGAACAGCTGAACATACGTCTTCAGACCTCGCTTGCCCGCCTCGCCGATGCCGATCTGTCGGGTGATCGGCACGGCCGCCGCTCGCGCCGCGGGGTCGTGGGCCCTGGCCAAGGCGAGGTCGATCGACGACGCCGTCGCCAGCCGCTGCGCCGCCGCCATGAACGCCTCGGCCTCATGCTCGTTGTCGGTGCCCTCCGCCTGCCGAAGCAGTCCCGCGATGCGGGTGAGCAGCTTGTCGTCTCGCATGCCCCACAGGGTATCGACGGCGGTCCAGACCGTCGATCGCTCTGTCCACAGGTCTGTCGCGCCGATCCCGGATGAGCACCTCGATCAGCCCAACCACACCTCGCCCGCCAGCTTCCAGCGGTCGAGCTCATCGAGAACGAGACCGGTCAGACTCGCGCGGTCGGGAATCGCGAGCGGGTCTAGACCCGCGAAACACAGGGTGACGACACCAGGTGTTCGGGCCGACCAGGCGCTGACCCCGCCTCCAGCGGACACCAACTGCGCCCGCGACGCGCCGACCGTGGTGGAGCGCATCGCGACAGGCCCCGTCGTGGCTCCGCCGAGGGTGGCGAAGGAGGTCGGCAGGTCGCCGAGAGCCGACGCCAGGCAGAGCGGGGTCCCCGCACCCGCGGCTACCCGACGGATCACGGCATCCGGCAGCACCTGCGCGAGCACCACCGTCGAGGCGAATGGATCGGTGTGCCCCTCCCGTCTCACGTAGGCCTCCTTGCACGACCTCCGGAGGGGCGCGAGATCGTCGTACCTCGTCGCCGACACCGTCACCGCCGCGGTCGCCGCCGACGACGCGTTGGCGCGCTGATCATCGTCGCCGCGGGTCGACACCGGCAGACTGATCGACACCTCGTCGCCGAGGCCCACCCTCCCCGACTTCTCGAGCACCCCGAGAACGATGGCCACGAACAGCGTGTTCGGGGTGCCACCTGCACGCAGCGCCGCGGCGTCGAAGAGATCGGAATCGACGGTCACCGCGATCGTGGGACTGACGAAGGGCTCATCCGCGGCCGCAGGACGTGGCTCTCGTACCGCCGTCGACCGCCGGGAGATCAGCAGATCGCGCGCGGCGGCCACCGCAGCCCGCGCCAGGCTCAGCGCATCGGCGACGGCCGGGCCCCCGTCGGAGACGATGGTGAGCGGACGGTTCCGGACCGCCTCGTCGACGGCTCGCAGAATCGCGCCGCCATCGGCGACCACGTGGGAGAACACGAGCGACACCAGTGTCCCGCCGTCGGCGGTCGGCGCCGAGACCAGGCGCCATGCCGGTCCGCGTGTGCTGTCGACCGGCTCGGCCAGGCGGGCTCGCGCCCATTCGCCGTCACCGTCCGGGGGGACCGGGCGATCGGACGTCTCGACGACACCGGCGTCGGGGGTGAACCGCCAGCGATCGCGAGTCGGGCCGGCGGTTCGGACCACGAGCCTGGACAGCCGGCCCGCCCGCAGACCGGCGCCCACGCGGGTCACGACCCCGGCGTCGACATCGGGGCCGAGACGCCACACCACCTGATTGACGACGGGCAGGTCGACGACGCGCTCCATCACGACGAACAGGTTGTCGTCGGCCGTGAGTCGTCCGGCGGAGACGGCGCTCACGACACGTCCACCGAGCCCAGCACGTCGCCGAGGACGCCGAAGTACTTGGCGATCGAGCTCTCCGCGATCGGATTGTCGGGCCGCTGAGTGGCGGCGAACAGGCCGTCGTCTGTGCGGCTGATCCAGATGGACGCGTGATCGGTGACGCCCTCCCCGGTGAAGATCAGCGCCTCCCGAAGGCGGTCCGCCGCCGGGAACCACCGGAAGTCGAGGTACGAGACCATCTGCGGATTGGCGATCACAGACGGGTCGAGGACGCCCTTCCCGATGAGGACGGCGAGCGCACCGTGCACCGGGTCGGCCGACATCTCCTTCGCCACCGCGAGACCACGCGCGGCGTGACCGAGCACCTCGGCCGGGTCGTCGCTGGGGACGTCGAACGCCACCGGCACGAAGTTGATGTACCACCCCTGCGCCGCGAGATGATCCCCGGTGCGCGTGCTGAGAACCGTCGCCGTCAGGTAGCTCTCGCGTCCGACCAGCCGGCGCTCGGCGATGCCGAGCGCTGCGAAGACCAGCGCTGAGAGTCCGGCGCCCGACTCCTTGGCCCACGCCCCGAGCCGCTCAGTGTGCGCAGCGTCGGCGATCCGCACCTGATCTATCCGTACCGGATCGGGACGGCCGTCGATGATTCCGAGGTCGAGAGGGAACGGCGGAAGCGCCGGGTTCCGTCCTCCGAGAATCGACTCCCACCGCTGGACCGAGGCCGACTCGGCCGTCAGCGCCGCCGCGTCCGTGTACTCGGCGACGGTGTGCTCGAGGTGGCTCGCTCCGGGAACCGGCCGCGGTCCGTCGTCACCGTGGTACCGCGACAGGATCTCGGCGAGCCCGATCGCCTGCGAGCTGGCGTCGCCGAACGCATGATCGATGGCGAAATAGAAGTCGAACGAGTGGTCGTTCGCGACCGCCCCGAAGGCGACAGCCGGAAACACGTCGAACACCGCTGTCGCAGGCAGCCGATCGTGCACATGCTCAATCGTGTCGGTCCCGGCCGGCAGCAGATGTGGGATCAACTCGATGTCGTCGGCGTCGACGACGCCGCGGACCACGTCCTCGCCGTCGAAACGGAACGTCGACCGCCACCCGTCGTGATCGCGGAGGAACCCGTTCAGCGCCGTGGTCATCCGGTCCAGGTCGAGCACCCCGTCCACAGGGACGGTCGCACAGGTGAAAGCCCGGTGCTCATCCCCCGCGGCTCGCTGCGCGCGGACCGCGACGATGTGATCACGCTGCAGAAACGACGGACCCACCGGATGCGCCCGCGCAGCTCGCCCCGCGGCGACCGTGGCCTCGGTCGGCACCCACTCGAACACCGTGCCGGTTCCGGGCCGCCATTCTCGTCCGGCAGCGATCCTCACTGGATGATCCGCACGGGCTGAACGAGTGCGGCGTCGCCGGTCTCCACGACCTCGGTGAGGACAGCCGCGAACTCGGCGACGAAGGCGTGCACCGACGACGCCGCGACTTCGTTGTTCGGATAGCGCATCGACAGGTTGAGCCCGCCGGCCGCACGGTTGATCCAGAGATACACCTCCGAGGCGCTGCGGACGCGGCTTCGAAGCGCACGCTCGTGTTCCGACCAGCTGTCCGAACCGGGGATCGCGCGGCCGTCGACAAACGAGACGACGAACTCCGGAGCACCGTTCACGTCGAGGATGCTCATCACTCGCGGCAGGGAGAACGGCACCACATCGCGGTTGGCGCGCACCGCCGTCGCCGTGCCCGCGATCGCCTCGCCGAACGATGCTGCCGTACCGATCGGGTCGTCGACGGGCATCACCCCGACGAACCATCCCGCCGAGGCCGCGAACTCGGGCGCGTTACGGGTGTGCATCGGCATGACGAACCGCAGTCCGTCGGCGCCGAGCCTGCCGAGTGCGGTCTTGACGGCGGTCAGGAACCCGCTGGTCTGCGATCCGCCGAACCGTTTCGCCGCCGCGACGAACGCCTCGGTGGCGTCTGCGTCGAGGAGCCACCGGGACAGGCTGGCCTGGTAGTCGGGTGTCGAATCGTCGGCGGGACGGACCGGAAGCGGGAACGCAGGCAGGCGCCGGCCGGCGCCGAAGAAGTCGGCCCACCGCGCGACCACCGGATGAGCGTGATCCAGGGCGTCGTCCACCGCGCGCTCGAACGCGCTGAAGTCGACATACGATCCGACCGGCGGCAGGAGCGGTGCGCGTCCCTGCACGCGCGCCCGATAGAGCTCGGTCAACTCGGCGATGGCGATGACCTGGGTGTAAGCGTCCATCACCGCGTGATCTGCGGCGAAGACCACCGTGAACCATTCCGCGTGGTCGTCGGGTTCGACGGTGACGACTGCGAGGTGAGGCCACCGGACCGCCGAGACCACCTCGGCGAAGAAGGTCTCGATCCGGCTGCAGATCTCCGCGCTGCCACGTGGTTCCGGAGCGCGGCGGACCGTGACGGCGACCCCGTCGGCAGGCAGGGTGGCACGGACGAATCCGCGCCCGCCCGGTGCGGGGACGGCCGTCGTGCGGTACGCCTCGTGTCGGGCGATCCATTCGGCGACGACCGCGCCGAACGCATCGGTGTCCAGCCGCTCGGTGACGCGGAAAGCAGTTCCGATCCACGAGCCGGCAGCGGCGTCCGGGTCTGCGCTCGCGCATGCCACGTGTGCCTCGTGATCGGTCGAGAGCGGACGCTGATCAGTCCGCCATGCACCGGTGTGCGCCGCGGGCACCCAGCCGATGGTCTGTCCGCCGTGCAGTGGATAGTCGGCGAGCTCGCTGTACTCCATGTGTCGTCCCCTCGTGACGTCTGACCCGAATTTCAATTCACGGATGCGCATGAATTCCCCCGACGGAAATTCGTGTCTTCTCACGCGTCCTGAGAATGGATTTACTCCTCGCAGGAGCGGCGTTTCAAGGCTCGTGACAGGCATCATCAGTTCTCTGCCGAGGTACGCGAAATCACAATCAGCACACTCTGGAGTGCTCCTGTGGAATCACCGACTCACGAATCGGACAGGGCTGTCACCGCAGCTAGGAGGGCCGGCGTGTGGGTTGATCGACCGACACGGCAGCAGCGCGAGATCGGCGCACGAGGCGTCGAATCCGACCAGCGGGCGCCGACCGCGCTCAGATGCCACATTCCGTTAACAAAGAATTATCGGGTGTGCGGAAGAAATGATCATCCGCAGCGGACCCCAGACGAACAGACAAAGGCGCCTCCCACCGAAGTGGGAGGCGCCTGTGAACGCTATTGCTCGAAAGCAGACCCGACGATCAGGCCTCTCCGAGGAAGTTGCGCGAGACGGCCGGGTCGACGGGGACGCCGGGGCCGGTGTTGGTCGAGACGGTGACCTTCTTGACGTAGCGGCCCTTCGCTGCGGAAGGCTTCGCACGCATGATCTCGTCGTACGCGGCGCCGTAGTTCTCGGCGAGCTTGGCGGCGTCGAACGACGCCTTACCGATGACGAAGTGCAGGTTCGCCGCCTTGTCGACGCGGAAGTTGATCTTGCCGCCCTTGATGTCGTTGACGGCCTTGGTCACGTCGTTGGTGACGGTGCCCGTCTTCGGGTTCGGCATCAGGCCACGCGGTCCGAGGACACGCGCGATACGGCCGACCTTGGCCATCTGGTCCGGCGTCGCGATCGCGGCGTCGAAGTCGAGCCAGCCGCCCTGGATCTTCTCGATCAGGTCCTCGGCGCCCACCTCGTCGGCGCCTGCAGCGGCTGCCTCGGTCGCCTTGTCGCCTGCGGCGAACACGATGACGCGGGCGGTCTTACCGGTGCCGTGCGGCAGGTTGACGGTGCCGCGGACCATCTGGTCGGCCTTGCGGGGGTCGACGCCGAGACGGACGGCGACATCGACGGTGGCGTCAGTGTTCTTCGACGACGTGTCCTTGGCAAGCGTCACAGCCTCCAGCGGGCTGTACAGCTTGTCGCGGTCGATCTTCTCAGCGGCGGCCACATAGGCCTTGCTCTTCTTGCTCATGCTCTGTTCCTTCTCCCCGCACGCGGCGGGAGTTAGTGGTTAATGGGCCGAGCACGGCCCTCCCACGGATGTTCTGGGGTGCGATCCGGGTGGGATCAGCCTTCGACGGTGATGCCCATCGAACGCGCGGTGCCCGCGATGATCTTCGCTGCTGCGTCGATGTCGTTGGCGTTCAGATCCTCGGCCTTGGTCTTCGCGATCTCGCGGACCTGGTCCATCGACACCTTGCCGACCTTGTCGGTGTGCGGCACGCCCGAACCCTTCTGGAGGCCTGCGGCCTTCAGCAGCAGCTTGGCTGCCGGCGGGGTCTTGAGCTTGAAGTCGAACGAACGGTCTTCGTACACGAAGATCTCGACCGGGATGACGTTTCCACGCTGGGATTCCGTCGCGGCGTTGTACGCCTTGCAGAACTCCATGATGTTGACGCCGTGCTGACCGAGAGCCGGACCCACGGGCGGTGCCGGGTTGGCCTGGCCCGCCTGGATCTGGAGCTTGATGATCCCGGAGATCTTCTTCTTCTTGGGAGGCATATCCTCTTGTCCTTTTTCCTACAGATCCGCGCACGCTGGATACGCGGAAGTCGTTGCACGCTTGGCGGTGAAGCCGATCAGATCTTCTCGACCTGGTTGAAGCCGAGCTCGACCGGAGTCTCGCGGCCGAAGATCGACACCAGGACCTTCACCTTGCGCTGTTCGGTGTTGACCTCGCTGATGGAGGCCGGCAGGGTCGCGAACGGTCCGTCCATGACGGTGACCGACTCGCCGACCTCGAAGTCGACCTCGACGAGGTTCGACGCGGCGGCGGCAGCAGCCTCGACGCTTTCGCCCGCCTCTGCGGCGGCCTTGGCGGCCTGGGCCTTGCGGACCTCGGCACGCGGCAGCAGGAACTGAAGGACTTCCTTCAGCGACAGCGGCGACGGGCGCGACGTCATGCCGACGAAACCGGTGACGCCGGGCGTGTTGCGCACGGCACTCCACGACTCGTCGTTCAGTTCCATGCGGACCAGGATGTAGCCGGGAAGGACCTTGCGGTTGACCTTCTTCTGCTGGCCGTTCTTGATCTCGGTGACTTCTTCGGTCGGAACCTCGACCTGGAAGATGTAGTCGCCGACGTCGAGGTTCTGGACACGGGTCTCGAGGTTGGTCTTGACCTTGTTCTCGTAGCCCGCGTACGAGTGGATGACGTACCACTCGCCGGGTGCGCGGCGCAGTTCGGCCTTGAGCTGGGCGACGGGATCGACGTCAGCTTCCGGCTCAGTCGTTGCGGCGGTCTCCGAGGTGACGTCCTGCGTGGTCTCGTCAGGCGTCACGTCACCGACCTCCGGCGATTCGATGTCGTTCTCCGGGGTGCTCACTGCGCCCAACTCCTTCATTGCTCACGCGGGCCGTCGGCCCGTCAGTACTACGGGAGGTTCCCCCGCAGCGTCGCAGGCGATTCCGCCCACTCTCTCGCGTCAGCCGAACACCAGAAGGGCCAGCTTCGCGAAGCCGATGTCCAATCCGGTGATGATCGCGGTAACGACCACCAGGAACGAGAGCACGGCGATCGAGTAGTTGACCATCTCGCTGCGCGTCGGCCACACGACCTTGCGCATCTCACTGATGACCTGCTTCAGGAAGGTCCAGATGCGCACGAACGGGTTACGGCTGGTCGACGCACCGGCATCAGCGGTGCGCGACGAGGTCGCGACCTTCGTCGATGCGGCGTCTGCCCGACGGCCACGCGCCGAGCGCTTACCGCTCGGTCGAAGCTCGTCGTCGGCCCGGACGTCGTCGACCTCGATCGCGTCGTCGACGTCGCCGGCCTTGCGATCCCGCTTGGCCACCTTCTCACCGATCCCTTCGTATGCATCTGCCCCGAGGGCAGGGGCGACAGGACTTGAACCTGCAACCTGCGGTTTTGGAGACCGCTGCTCTGCCAGTTGAGCTACGCCCCTTTGTACCGGACTTTCGACCGGTACGGTCTTCGCTTACAAAACCAACGCGCCACCCTCAGGGCAGCGCGCAAGTCTGAACAGCATCAGACTCACTCAGTGTAGAGCAAACCTGCGGTCGGTCCCAACTCGGTCGGCGTTCACGCGAACTGGACCGACGCCTGAGCCCGCCCGAAGATCTTCCGATCGCCCTGTTTCGCGACGAGGGCGATCACGCCGCGACGCGTCACCGGGTCGAGAGAACGGACCTTCGCGGTGAAGTCGACCTGCGCGTACCCGACCGGCGGAACGTACACCGGACTGGTGAAACGCACGTTGTACTCGTAGATCGCCGCAGGGTCGCCGATGAACGCGCTGATCACACTGGCGCCGAGACCCATCGTCTGCATGCCGTGCGCCACCGGCTGCTCGAGCTCGATCGCCCTCGCCACCTCGGGCGAGAAATGGATCGGGTTCGGATCGCCTGCGACACCCGCGAAATTCACCAGGTTTCCGAGGGTCAGGACCTTGCTGACGGGCGGAAGCTCCTGCCCCACCTCGAGCGAGTCGAAGTCGATCGCGCCGTACGGCTTGGGCTCGACAGACGGATCAGCGTGCCGGTAGCGCTCGAACGGACCGAACACGGTCTGCGCCGTCCGCGGCTCGCGGTCGATCTTCATCATGACGTGCTCGAGCTTGTCGAGCACGTCCGGATCGGCCTCCACCGACGGGCGCGCCACGAGAGAGGTGAAGGTAGTCATGACCGGCTCGTCGTGCTGATTCCAGACGATGTTCTTGGTGACCATCATGTCGGTGCCCATCGACTGCCGGAACGAGTCGAGCGAGACGTCGCAGATCAGCCGGTCACCGACCTTGATCGGCTGGTGGAACACCAGACGTTGATCGGTCTGCATCACCTGCCACACGTCGTAGCCGGTGACGACGTCGTCGAAGAGGCGACGCTGCGCGATGATGCCGAGCACAGAGATGAACGTCGGCGCCGCGATCAGAGTGTCGTGCCCGAGTTCCGCGGCCCGGTTCTCGTCCCAATGGACCGGGTGGTCATCCTGCACGGCACGCGCGTGCTTGCGGATCTCCTCGCGCCCCACCTCGTAGTAGTCGTCGACCGTGTAGTTGTAGCCGACCATCGATTTGGTGTGCTCGGCGATCTGCTCCGGTGTCGGCTTGCCGACCGACTTCAACTCCTGCGCTCGCTCGCGGATCTGCGCCTCTTCGATCTCTTGGGTCATCGCCTCGACTCCTCACACGGCCTTCCCACAGGCCGACTGCTGCGCCGAGGTCGATGGGCGACGATCTCGGCGGACTCTCGTTCTCTTCACTCGAACCGATCGATACTCGATCGTGACACAGAGATTGTGTCTCTCACATGCAGTGCAAACAAAATCAAGCGGGCCGCCTCGCAGAGAGGCGGCCCGCTTGACGGGTATGTCTTAATTCACGCAGAGACGTGACGGTGTCAGCGCGATTCCTTGTGGGACTCGTGCTTGCCGCAGTTCGGGCAGAACTTCTTCAGCTCGAGACGATCGGGATCGTTGCGACGGTTCTTCTTGGTGATGTAGTTGCGGTGCTTGCACACCTCGCATGCCAAGGTGATCTTCGGCCGCACATCGGTTGAGGAAGCCACTTTGTTTGCCTACTTTCGCGTCTAACTTGTATCTCGGGCCCGTATCGCGACCCAGGACTGGGCCGGGGCGTGCACCGGGTATTCGATGTGTAGCGGTGGGGGGACTCGATCCCCCGACCTCACGATTATGAGTCGTGCGCTCTAACCAGCTGAGCTACACCGCCCTGTCGGTCCCACAACTCGCGAAGCGAAACCAGCGAGCCCCCTGACGGAATCGAACCGTCGACCTTTTCCTTACCATGGAAACGCTCTGCCGACTGAGCTAAGGGGGCGTGCCTCACAACTCGACGAAGACGATCGCCGTGACGCAAGAGCCTCAACGAGGTTACACACACCCGGCTCCGATAACCAAAACCGCTGGTCATCGGTTATATAGGAGGTGCACCACGTCAGTGGCAGATACAGGATTCGAACCTGTGTAGCTTGCGCGACGGATTTACAATCCGCTCCCTTTGGCCGCTCGGGCAATCTGCCATTGCGCTGCCCGAAGGCAACGGGAGAAAGAATACAACGAACCTCCCACCACCGCACAAACGCGCAGTTCAGAGACGGTGTAGTGTGCCCAGCATGGCTGATTCTTCGTTTGACGTCGTGAGCAAGGTCGACCGCCAGGAGGTCGACAACGCACTGAACACCGCAGGCAAGGAGCTGTCGCAGCGATACGACTTCCGCGGCACCAACACCACCATCGCCTGGTCCGGTGAAGAGAAGATCGTGATCACCTCCGACTCCGAGGAGCGTGCCGTCGCCGGCCTCGAGGTGTTCAAGGAGAAGCTGATCCGCCGCGACATCTCGCTCAAGGCGTTCGACGCGGGCGAGCCCGTCGCGTCGGGCAAGACGTTCAAGATCTCCGGCGACATCGTCCAGGGCATCGACTCCGAGCACGCCAAGAAGATCTCCAAGAAGATCCGCGACGAAGGCCCCAAGGGCGTCAAAGCACAGATTCAGGGCGACGAACTCCGTGTCTCGTCGAAGAAGCGCGACGACCTCCAGGCGATCATCGCTCTCCTCAAGGGTGAGGACTTCGGCATCGA
>JASLJL010000319.1 GCA_030152405.1 Gordonia sp. (in: high G+C Gram-positive bacteria)
GTCTCGTACAGTCCATCGCCGATCAGTGCACCGGCGTCACCCCTAGCGCTGGAATTGAACCGAACGGACGACCGGAGCGACCGGCGGCGAGATCGCCAGACGATTCTCGTTGCCACGTGTGGCGCTCGGGCGGCCGATAGGCTGCATGGCGTGTCTCCTCAGTCCCGCATCGTGTCCGCCGCGGCGATCGTCGCCGACGGCGCAGTCCATCGTCCGGGCTGGTTGGAGGTCCGGGGCGAGGTGATCGAGGCCGTCGGTCACGGACGTCCCCCGCGGGAACCAGATGTCGAATTCGGTTCGGGGACAGTGGTTCCGGGATTCGTCGACATGCATGTGCACGGCGGTGGCGGCGCGTCGTACACCGACGGCGACGCCGATCAGGTGGCGGCCGCATCGGCGTTCCATCGGACCCACGGAACGACAACGTCGGTCGCGAGCACGGTCAGTGCGAGTCCGAGCGAACTCGCCGAGATCGTCGGACGGCTCGCGCCGCTCGTCCGCGCGGGCGTGATCGCCGGGATTCATCTGGAGGGACCGTGGATAGCGCATTCAAGGTGCGGCGCCCACGCTCCCGATCGACTGCGCAGCCCCGACCTCGCGGAGATCGACCGCCTGCTCGAGATCGCCGGCGGCACGATCTCGATGGTGACGATGGCGCCGGAACTGCCTGGAGCCCTGGACGCGATCACCCGACTCGTCGCGGCCGGGGTGCGCGTCGCCGTCGGCCACACCGACGCGACCTTCGACCAGACGCGGGCGGCTCTCGACGCCGGCGCCACTGTCGCGACGCATCTGTTCAACGCGATGGCCCCGCTCGGTCATCGTGAGCCGGGGCCGATCCTCGCGCTGGTGTCCGACCCGCGCGTCGTCGTGGAACTGATCGGCGACGGCGTTCACCTGCACCAGGCCCTGGTCGCGCAGGTCCAGCAGCGCGTCGGCGCCGACCGGGCGGCGCTGGTCACCGATGCGATGGTGGCTGCGGGCATGAGCGACGGCGACTACGTCCTGGGGTCGCTCGAGGTGTACGTGCGTGACGGTGTGGCCCGGCTGAGAAGCACCGACGCCATCGCGGGCAGCACTGCCACGATGGACGTCTTGTTCGCCCGAACCGTCACCGGGTTGCGTGCCGCGCCCGAGCCGATGTCCGACGATGCGGCGCTCCTCGCGGCGTCGACGATGTGCTCCCGGACGCCTGCGCGGGTGCTCGGCCGCGACGACGTCGGCGTCCTCGCAGCGGGGAGTCGAGCCGACTTCGTGGTCCTCGATGCCGACCTGCGCGTGGTGCACGTCGAGAAGTGTTGACGACGAACCCCGCGTCACACGTCCCACCAGGGGCGTGTGCGCCGTAGGGTGTGAAAGCAAGCCTGTTCGGAACGGCCGGCGGGCTAGACACGTCAGTTCGGAGGGACCTGCCGATGACCGGTAAGAAGAAGACCCTGCTCGCCCGTCTCGAGGAAGAGGTCAAGCGCCTCTCCGCGGAAGTCGTGGCTCTGCGCGACACCGTCATGGCGTATTCGCCGCTGAACAAGAAGGACGGGACCCCGGAGCCCGCCCCGGCGAAGCCCGCGGCGACTCCCGCGAAGAAGGCCGCCGCGGTGAGCGATGCGCCGGCGAAGAAGGCCGCGGCATCGACTGAGGCGCCCGCGAAGAAGGCTGCCGCCGCCAAGAAGGCCGCCCCGGCCAAGAAGGCGAGCCCGGCCAAGAAGACCACCGCCGCGAAGAAGACGACTGCGCCGGCGAAGAAGACCGCCCCGACGAAGGCCGCCGCGACCAAGGCCACTCCCGCGAAGAAAGCCGCACCCGCGAAGCCCGCCGCTGCTCCGAAGCCCGCCGCCGCCAAGCCTGCTGCTCCCAAGCCCGCAGCCGCAGCGCCCAAGCCGGCGGCCGCCGCACCCAAGCCTGCCGCCGATTCGAAGCCCGCAGCCGAGAAGCCGGCCGTCGCCAAGCCTGCTGCCACCAAGCCCGCCGCGGAGAAGGCACCCGCGGCCAAGGCCGCACCTGCGAACGCCGGCGCGAAGACGGTCGCGGAGCTGAAGGCCGAAGCCAAGGCCAAGGGCGTCAAGGGATACTCGACCATGACGAAGGCACAGCTCACCGCGGCACTGAAGTAGCGCAGAAGCCTTCCACCACAACCGAACAGGAGGACCGGGTTGTCCCAGGTCGTCAAGGGAGTCATCTCCCGTACCAAGAACGCGCCGACCGAACTCGTGGACATCGTGATCCCCGATCCGGGTGCCAACGATGTCGTCGTGAAGATTCAGACGTGCGGCGTCTGCCACACCGACCTCGCGTACGCCACGGGCGGCATCAACGACGAGTACCCGTTCCTGCTCGGCCACGAGGCCGCAGGCGTGGTCGAGTCCGTCGGGTCGGCCGTGACCCACGTGGAGGTCGGTGACTTCGTCGTCCTCAACTGGCGTGCGGTGTGCGGGGAGTGCCGCGCCTGTAAGCGTGGACGGCCCTGGTACTGCTTCGACACGCACAACGCGAGCGTGCCGATGACACTCACCGACGGCACGGAGCTCTCGCCTGCGCTCGGCATCGGCGCGTTCGCCGAAAAGACATTGGTCCACGAGGGACAGTGCACCAAGGTGAATCCCGATGCGGATCCGGCTGTGGCGTGTCTGCTCGGCTGTGGCGTGATGGCCGGACTCGGCGCCGCCATGAATACCGGTGGTGTCACACGCGGCGACTCGGTCGCCGTGATCGGCTGCGGCGGTGTCGGCGACGCGGCGATCGCGGGAGCCCGCCTGGCGGGTGCGACGACGATCGTCGCCGTCGACCGCGATCCGGGAAAGCTCGAGTGGGCGGTCGATCTCGGCGCCACCCACACGATCGACGCCTCGTCGGTGGAGGACGTCGCCGAGGCGATCCGCGAACTCACCGACGGCAACGGCGCCGACGTCGTGATCGACGCGGTCGGACGGCCGGAGACGTACGAGACGGCGTTCTACGCGCGCGACCTGGCGGGCACCGTGGTGCTCGTGGGCGTTCCGACGCCCGAGATGCGTCTGGAGCTGCCGCTGGTCGACTTCTTCAGTCGCGGCGGTGCGCTGAAGTCGTCGTGGTACGGCGACTGCCTGCCCGAACGCGACTTCCCGATGCTCGTCGACCTGCACCTGCAGGGTCGCCTGCCGCTGGAGAAGTTCGTGTCCGAGCGGATCGGCATCGACGGGGTCAACGAGGCCTTCGAGTCCATGGAGGCCGGCAAGGTGCTCCGGTCGGTGGTGGAGCTCTGATGAGCGACACGTTGCGGATCGATCGGGTGGTCACCTCCGGCACGTTCTCCCTGGACGGCGGGACGTGGGACGTCGACAACAACGTCTGGGTGATCGGCGACGACGCGGAGGCCGTGATCATCGACGCCGCGCACGACGCCGCGCCGATCCTCGCGGCGGTCGGCGATCGCCGAGTGGTGGCGATCGTGCTGACTCATGCGCACAACGACCACATCGGTGTGGCGCCGGAACTGGCGGAGGCGACGGGAGCGCCGATCCTTCTGCACCCGTCCGACGAGATGCTGTGGGAGCAGACGCATCCCGGCGTCGCACACGGAGACCTGACCGACGGGCAGGTGATCGAGGTGGGCGGACAACGTCTCGAGGTGATCAACACGCCGGGCCATTCGCCGGGGTCGTGCGTGATCTGGGCGCCGTCGTCGAAGGTCCTGTTCAGCGGCGACACCCTGTTCCAGGGCGGACCCGGCGCGACGGGCCGTTCGTTCTCCGACTTCGACGACATCATCGCGTCGATCCGCGACCGGATCCTCGTGCTCGACGACGACACTCGCGTATGCACCGGTCACGGCGACGACACGACCGTCGGCGCCGAGGCGGGAGACCTCGCCGAGTGGATTCGGCGTGGTCACTAGGGCGGACTCCAGCGCTCTCCAGCGGCTGATCCCGCTGTCGGTGCGCGGCTACCGACGACGGTGGCTGCGCGCCGACGTGCTCGCCGGCGTGTCCCTCGCGGCCGTCGCGATCCCCGAGGCGATGGGTTACAGCTCCATCGCGCAGGTCCCGCTCGGTGCGGGTCTGTATTCGCTGATCCTCCCCGCGATCGTGTTCGCGCTGGTCGGCGCGTCCCGGCTGATGGTGGTCGGCGCCGACTCGGCGACCGCAGCTCTGTTGGCGTCCGGCATCGCAGGTCTCGGGGTGGCCGGTCTGAATCCGTCCACTCCGGAATGGCTCGCGTGGGCCGGCCTGATCGCACTCGTCACCGGAGTCATGCTGCTGATCGCATGGGTCCTCCGGCTCGGCTTCCTCGGCGACTTCCTCTCCACCGCGGTCCTCACCGGCTTCCTCGCCGGTGTCGGCGTCCTGGTCGTCACCGAGCAGGTCCCGGGGCTGCTGGGGGTCGAACACGCGCACGGCAGTCACGTCTGGGGCAAGTGGGCGTATGTGCTCACTCACCTAGGCGAGGCGAAGTGGCAGGCGATCGCGTTCGGCGCGGTCGCGGTGATCGGGTTGTTCGTCGTGAAACGCGTCCGCCCGCAGCTCCCGATGCCGATCGTCGCCGTCGTCGGAGCGATCGTGATCGTCATGGTGTTCCACCCGGCGTCCGTGCCGACGATCGGCGACGTCGATGCAGGAGTTCCGTCGATCCGCTTCCCCGCGATGAGTGAGGTGTGGGCGCACGCCCCCGAGATCCTCACCGTGTCGTTCGGATGTGTGCTCGTGATTCTCGCGCAGAGTGCCGCGACCGCACGGAGCTTCGCGCAGAGCCACGGCGACCACGTGGACGTGAACCGGGACATCCTGGGCCTCGCCGCAGCCAATGCGTCGGCCGCGGTGACCGGCTCGTTCGTGGTGAACGGGAGCCCCACCAAGACCGCGGTGCTCGATCAGCAGAAGGGCCGGACCCAGCTCGCCAACGTCACGATGGCTCTGGTGACGTTGCTCGTCGTCGCATTCGCGTCACCGCTCCTCGCGCACCTGCCGGAGGCGGTTCTCGCGGGTGTGGTGTTCGTCGTGGGTGTCGAGCTGGTGCACATCGGGTCGTTCCGCAGCATCTGGCGGATTCGGCGCATCGAGTTCGGCGTCGCTGTCGTCACCACGTGCATGGTCGTCGGCTTCGGCGTGCTCACCGGCATCGTGACCGCGATGGTTTTGTCGCTGCTGCAGATGATCCACCGCCAGTACCGGCCCGACCGATTCGTGATCGGGGTGGCCGCCGACGGGAAGCGGCAGTACGAACCGGCGAAGCCCGGTCATCAGAGTCTGCCGGGCCTGATCGTCTTCCGATACGACGCCGACCTGTTCTACGCGAATGTCGGACGCTTCTCCGACGACGTCACGGCGTTGGTGAAGGGCGCACCTGATCCGGTGAAGTGGCTGGTCCTCGACTGCTCGGCGGTCTCTGACGTCGACTATTCCGCAGCCAAGGCGATCACCAGTCTCATCGGGTTCGTGCACTCGGTCGGCGCTCGTTTCGTCCTCGCCGGTGTGACCCCGGAACTGCGGGAGTCTCTCGACTCCGCCCGGCTCATGAGCGAGATCTCCGCTGACCTCGTGTTCCCCGGTGTCGGCTCCGCCGTCCGCGCGTTTCAATCCGAGCACAAGACCGAACCCGGTCGCTGAGCCGCTATGGACGCCCGCCGCCGGTCTGGCCGCCTCCGTGCGGTGGTTGAGCCGACTTCGAGCCGCTAGGCGTTCGCCCCGTGCGGTGGTTGAGCCGACTCCGAGCCGTTAGGTGTACTTCCTCGATACGTTGTGAACATCTGAGTTGAAGCGAAGACCTCCGGGCACGATGTGGGTTACCACACTCACCATCGAGCCACGGAGGCCTTCGTGACACACGCTAATGCACCACTGACCCCGGAGGGGCGTCGACGCCTCGCTCGCTTGGTCGTCGAGGACTGCCTGGTCGATTCGGCGCGCCGCAGAGAGGTTCCAGTGCTCGCCGGCGACCGCCAAGCGCTGGGCCGATCGCTACCGGACCGATCAGCCCATGACCGACCGCAGCTCTCGGCCGCACACCTGCCCCCGCCGACTCGACACGCAGACCGAACGACGCATCATTGGACTTCGCCACACCCGCCGGTGGGGGCCACACCGCATCTCGTATCACCTGAATGTGCCGCGCTCGACCGTCGGCCGGGTCCTGACCCGCTATCGGATGCCACTGCTGAGCCACCTCGATCAGGCCACCGGGCTGCCCGTGCGTCGTCCGGCGCCCCGCCGGTACGAGGTCGATCGGCCCGGACGCCTGGTGCACGTCGACATCAAGAAACAGGGCAGGATCCCCGACGGAGGAGGCTGGCGCGCGCACGGGCGAGGCTCGGCGCAGGACAAACACGCCGACCGCAGCCGGGACCAAGCCGCCCGCCGCGGCGCACCAAGTTCACGTGGTTACCGGTACCTGCACCACGCCGTCGACGACTACTCCCGGGTGGCCTACTCGGAGATCCTCGACGACGAGCGCAAAGAGACCGCCGCAGCGTTCTGGGAACGGGCCAACGCGTTCTTCGCCGGGATCGGGGTCACCGTGACAGCGGTGATGACCGACAACGGGGCCTGCTACCGATCGCACGCCTTCACCGCAGCCCTGGGCCCGACCATCAAGCACAAGCGGACCAAGCCGTACCGACCCCAGACCAACGGCAAAGTCGAACGCTTCAACCGGACCCTGGCCAGCGAATGGGCCTACGCCCAGCCCTACGCCAGCGAAGCCGAACGCGAACAGGCCTACTACCACTGGCTGCACCACTACAATCACCACCGACCCCACACCGGAATCGCCGGACTCACTCCCTCAGCCCGCGTTCACAACGTGACGAGGAAGTACAGCTAGTGTCGCCGCGGGGCGGCCGAATCGGTCGTCGACACCGTCGTCGCACGCTGCGTTGTAGGCCTCGACGCTGCGCACCAGCACGTCGGCGTCGAGACCGATCGCGGTCGCCAGTTCGGCGACGGAGTCGGCGCGGACGATCGTCCCGGACTCGATCTCCGCGCTGTTGTCCGTGCTCCACCGAGTGTTCTTCATCAACATGTTCCAGCCCACCGGCAGCACGTCCGCGGTCGGACTGAGCGGTCCGGCGGCTCGGACCGACTCGTCGAAGATCAGATGGAACGCTCTCGTCGGGAACAGCTCGTACCGCCCGCTGCGCATCGTGTGCCCGTGCTTCGGCGTCGCGGTCTCGTCGATGAACCGTCGGCCGTCATCACCCACCCAGAGGTAGTTCTGGGCGCCCCACAGTGCGAGGAAGTGACCGAACTCGTCGTCTCCGCGGATGCCGGTGATCGTCATCATGTTGTCCATGTGCCACAGATCGGCCCCGATCTGCTGGGCCATCGCGTGCCCGTCGCCGGTCGACGCGGGCGATCCCCACAGCACGTGTTCCTCGACCCGCAGGTAGTCGTGGACCATCTGCGGGTTCGCCGAGAACCCTCCGGTCGCCAACACGACGCCGCCGCGCGCCCCGATCCTCGACCGTCCGGTGGGACCGTCAACCTCGACGCCGACGGTCGTCCGGTCGTCGGTGATCAGGCCGACGGCTCGCGTCTGGAAGCGCACCTCGACGTCCCGCTCGTCCAACGCACTGCGCAGGAACCCGTAGAGGAGGCCGTCGCCCATCCGTCCGCCGATCGTGTCCATGCCCGCGTAGCAGTCGCTGCCGTCGAGGTCGTGGTACTCGGGTTCGGTGTGGTAGTCGCCGCTGCGTCCCACCTCGGCGCCCATCGACCGCATCCAGTCCGACAGTCCGACGGTCGCTCGCGCCCACGCCTGCACGACGTCGTCGTCGACGGGGAACGGCCCGTTCAACGTGCGGAGGAACACTTCCGCACGTTCGGCGTCCCCGTTCACGAACCATCCGCTTCCGGACACGCGCGTGTTGCCGCCGGCCGTCGACTCCGGGGACTTCTCCACCACCAGCACCGAGGCGCCGTTCGCCTGCGCTTCGAGGGCCGCGGCAGAACCGGCCGCTCCGGAACCGATCACCACCACGTCGTACTGCTCGTCGAACTCCGTCATCGCACCCGGTCTCCCTGTCGTCTGATCGAACTCCTCTCTGCACACTCCGGGGTCGTGACCGGCCGCCGCAAGGGATCGATCCCGCCGAGTGGGACGCCGTTCGTCGGCACCGCGGCGAACATCGCCGAACCGGTCGACATCGAGGCCGGTCGGGCGAAGAATCGAGTTCGTCCCCACATCCTGGACGAGGAGTCCGACATGCCCGCTCACACGCCTGCCCCCACCGCTCCCATCTGGTTCGACCTCGCGTCCACCGATCCCGACCGAGCCGCCGACTTCTACAGTTCCCTGTTCGGATGGACCGTCGACGATCCGAACGCCGAGTTCGGCGGCTATCGGAACTTCCGACACGACGACGCACCCGTCGCAGGTCTCGGCCCAGCGATGGGCGGCCCGAGCGAAGTCTGGACCGTGTACTTCCGAGCCGACGATCTCGCCTCGACCGTTGCGGCGGTCGACTCGGCCGGCGGGACGGTGATCGCTCCGCCGATGCCCATCGGCGATCTCGGCTCCATGGCGGTCGTCGCCGATCCCGCGGGTGCGGCGTTCGGCCTGTGGCAGCCCGGCGCCCACACCGGGTTCTCCACGATGGGCGAGGCGGGAGCGCCGTACTGGTTCGACGAGATGAGCATGGACTACGAAGCCTCCAAGGCGTTCTACGAGAAGGTGTTCGGTTGGACGCTCGTCGAGATCGGCGAAGGCACCGAAGGCGGCCCCAACCGGTACTCGCAGGTTCTGATCGGCGACGAGGCCCAGGCCGGAATCATGGCCGCGGCGGGCATGCTCGGCGAAGGGCACCCGTCGTTCTGGCAGGTGTACATCACCGTCGACGACGTCGCCGCGACCCTCGCACGTGTCGTCGAACTCGGCGGCACCGTGCTGATGCCCGCCGACGACACCCCGTTCGGCGTGCTCGGCTCGTTCAAAGACCCGCTCGGCGCCGCGATCTGCGTGGCGAGTCCGCCGGCCGGCATGTGAG
>JASLJL010000336.1 GCA_030152405.1 Gordonia sp. (in: high G+C Gram-positive bacteria)
CTCGTCGCGGCACCGTCGAGCTGCGCGCAGCCGGTTCACTGACGCGGACTGCGCCCCGCCTCCTTCAGGGCGAGACGCAGCGCGTACTCCATCTGCGCGTTGATGCTGCGCAGGTCGTCGGCGGCCCACTTGGCGACGGCCGCGTGGACATCGGGATCGAGTCGGAGCAGGACCTTCTTCGACTCCCGTTTGGGAGCGGTCATGCGTACAGCGAGCCCGCGTTCACGACCGGCTGCGTCGCGCGATCGCCGCAGAGGACCACCAGCAGATTCGAGACCATCTGTGCTCGACGCTCGTCGTCCAATTCGACGATGCCCTGATCGCTGAGGCGGTCGAGTGCGAGCCCGACCATGCCGACGGCGCCCTCCACGATCTGCTGACGAGCAGCGACCACCTGCGACGCCTGCTGACGCACGAGCATCGCCTGTGCGATCTCGGGTGCGTAGGCGAGGTGCGTGATGCGAGCCTCGATCACCTCGATGCCCGCGGATTCGGTGCGCTCGCGCAGTTCCTCGGTGAGTTCCTCGGCCACGGTCGCGCCGTCGCGGAGGCTGATGCGCTCGGCCTGATGCGCGTCGTACGGATGAATGGTGGCGAGGTGACGGACCGCGGCCTCCGACTGCGTCGCGACGTACTGCTCGTAGTCGTCGACGGCGAACGCGGCCTTGAAGCTGTCGACCACGCGGTAGACGACCACGGCGGCGATCTCCACCGGATTGCCGTCGGCGTCGTTCACCTTGAGGGTCTGCGTCTCGAAGTTCCGCACGCGCAGCGAGATGGTCTGCTTGTCGGCGAACGGGATCACCGTGAAGAACCCGGGTTCGCTCACCGAGCCGACGTACCGGCCGAAGAACTGGACCACGCGAGCCTCATTCGGCCCGACCACGGTCAGTCCGGTCATCGCGAGCAGGGTGACCAGTCCGATCACGATCGCGAGCACGACGACCACCGCCAGCGCGCCCGATCCCCCGTCTGCCATCACCGCCACGGACACGATCCCGGCGATCGCACAGAGGACGATGACCGCGAGGCCGACGATCAATGCCACGAAGCCGTTCGTCCGCCAGGCCTGCTTGAGTTCCACTGCTACTCCTCTCGACTCCGCTCGAGGGTCAGGGTCAGCGATCGAGGATCGAGCGGAGTGATATCACCACGATAGCAATCGTCAGGCCGGGCCGTGGGCTTTCACCATGCGGCGCGATCCGGAGTTCACCTTCCACGACTGCCCTCGGTACTGCGCGGTGCGCGGATCGGCCCGATCGACGAGGAAGTACCAGTCCATCTGCGCCGCCTTCGGCGTGATCGTCATGACCGCGTAGCCGTGGGCGTCGGTGTCGACCCAGCGGATGTGACGGTTCGTGGTCTGCATCGCCGTGGACGCCGCGCCTCCGACCGGCGTGTGCTCGGGAAGCGACACCATGTCGTCGACGTTGTTCGACGTCACCGAGGTCACGACGAACTCGGTCGCCACGTTGCCCGCACCCGGGTAGTTCGCGGCCTTGCGCGGTACGTCGTTGGCGAACGACATGTGGATGTCGCCGGTGATGAAGACGACGTTCTTCTTGCCCGCACGGTCGATCGAGTCGAGGAGCGTCTTCCGATCTTTCACGTAGCCGTCCCACTGGTCGCCGTTGAACGGGATGCCGTTCTCCGGGACACCGGTGAGGGTGCTGAGTTCCTTGGTGCGCGCGGGGTCGAGCGGCGGGAGGAGGATCGGGGCGATCATCACCGAGTTGCCGACGATCTGCCAGGTGGCGGTCGACGTGGTGATGCCGCCCCTGACCCAGTCCATCTGGCGGCGACCCATGATGGTGCGCTTGGGATCGTCCGCCTCGCGGGAGAAGCGCGCCGCCTCCTTGTCGCGGTAGGTCCGCAGATCCAACATGTTGAGTTCGAGGAGCTTGCCGTAGGCCAGACGCCGATAGATGTGCCGGTTGCCCGCGTCGACCTGCGGTCGGACGGGCATCCACTCGTAGTACGCCTTGTCGGCGTGCGCCTTCCGCTGGGCCCACGACCCCTGCGACCGCTTGTGGTTCTCAGCGCCGTTCTTCCACTGGTTGTCGGCGGCCTCGTGGTCGTCCCACGTGACGATGAACGGATGCTGCGCGTGCGCGGCCTGGAGGTCGCGGTCCGTCTTGTACTGCCCGTGCCGGATCCGGTAGTCGGCCAGGGAGACGATGTCGTGACGCGGCGAATGCGTGCGGACTGAGCCGTGTTTGCCGCCGTACTCCCCCGCGCCGTACTCGTAGATGTAGTCACCGAGGAAGACCACCGCGTCGAGGTCGGTCCGCTTGGCGAGGAATCGGTACGCGCCGAAGTAACCGGCCTCCCAGTTGGCACAACTCGCCACTCCGAAGCGCACCTTTGCGACGTCGGCGCCGGCCGCCGGTGCCGTCTTGGTGCGGCCGATCGGCGAGACGGCGCCCGTGGCGGGACCCCCGACGATGCGGAATCGGTACCAGTACACCGACGCCGGATTCAGGCCCGCGGCGTCGACCTTCACCGTGTGGTCCCGCGTCGCATCGGTGGTCGTGGTGCCGGACGAGACGACGCGGCTGAACGTCCGGTCGGCGGCGATCTCCCAGGCCACGGTCGATGCCGCGCCACGGCCCGATCCGGGGGTCGCGTCGCTGGTCGGAGTCACGCGGGTCCACAGGATCACCCCGCCGGGCAGGGGATCCCCGGATGCGACGCCGTGGCGGAAAGCATTGGTGGCGGCACCCGCGGACGGCGTCGCAAGGCCCGTCGAGAGGGGCAGTCCGACGGCGATCGCGCCGGCGCCCGCGGCGCCCATGAAGCCGCGGCGAGTGAACGAGGTGGAGGCTGCTGAGTCAGGCATACGGGGACGATCCCACAGTCCGGTATCGCGTTCGTGAACGCACAGATAACTACAGGACGTCGTAGATACGCCCGGACGCCATGTGACGTTCACCCATTCATGGGAAAGTGGATCGCATGATCGAGAACAGCCCCTTGTCGGTCGGTCCCGACCGTCGTACCTTCCTGGCCGGTGCGGCCGCCGTCGCAGGCACCGCAGCCACCGTCGCCGTCGCCGGAGTCGGCGCGCCCAGCGCGTCCGCGTCCACGCCCTACCCGCTTCCGCACAAGTCCGACGCTCTGCGAGTCCTCGTGACCGGTGACGCGGGCACGGGTGAGAAGCCGCAGTACGCGGTCACCGCCGCGGCCCGAAAGCTCCACGCCGCCCGCAAATTCGACATCGCGCTCGGACTCGGCGACAACATCTACGAGGCCGGAGCCAAGGGCCCGGACGACCATCAGTTCCAGACCAAGTTCGAGAAGCCCAACGCGGGCCTCGACTTCCCGTGGCTGATGACCCTCGGCAACCACGACAACACCGCGATCTTCCCGGGCGACGGCGGCTGGCTGCTCCGCGGCGACGCCGAGGTGAAGTACCACTCGCGGTCGCGGCGCTGGCACATGCCGTCGCGGTACTACTCCGCCTCGCTCGGCGTCGCCGACTTCTTCATCGTCGATCTGAACCCACTCGCCGCATACATCCCGCCGGTCTTCTCGCCGGAGTGGGAGCCCGGCGGCGCCTTCATGACTCGCCAGGCTCGGTGGCTCGACAAGGCGCTCGCCTCGTCGAAGGCACCGTGGAAGTTCGTCTGCACGCATCATCCGTATGCGAACAACGGTCCCCACGGCCCGGCGGGCGACTACGACGGTCTGCCCGCGCCGCTCAACGGCGAAGCGGCGAAGACGTTCATCGAGCGCCACATCGCAGGCAAGGCGCAGTTCCTGTTCTCCGGTCACGATCACAGCCAGCAGGTGCTGGAGAACGTGCACGGACTGAAGGGCACGCGGCAGATCGTCTCGGGCGCGGCGGCGAAGACCGTGTCGAAGAGTTCGACCAAGCGCTTCCGGGCCCGCTACGAGAACTACAAGGACCGCGGTTTCATGACGCTCGACATCACGCCGAGCGCCGTCGCGCTCACCGCGTACGAGGTTCCGGCGACGGGCGCGGCTCGCGCGGCCTACTCGACCACGTACCGACGCTGAACGACGTCGCCCACACGATGAGCCACACGCTCATCGAACCCACCTGTATGCGCTGGGCCAGCCCCAGCAGGTAGTCGCCCTGGAGGCGGTCCGACCCGAGCATCCAGCCGGTCGAGGCCGTCACCAGGGCGAACACGACAGTCCCGACTGTCTTCATGATCGGCCAATTGCCTTCTCGGAAAGCCGACCAGGTCGCTGCGCCCATCGTGACGAACAGCGAGAAGACGGCGACCGCGCTCGTCGCCGCGTGCACGATCGGCACCGCTCCCATCGGGGACAGCGCATCGGCGATCGTCGCCGCGCCGAAGACCCCGACTGCCGCGACCGATATGCGCGCGCCGGTGCCCGCGGGACGCAGGGAGATCAGCGCAGCGGCGGCGAGCAGCGCGCCGACACCGGTGACGATGTCCCCATACTTGTAGACCCAGTAGAACGGGACGTCCGGCTCCTCGAGCGCCGAGAGGAACGAACGGAATCGGTCCCGCCCGGTCGGGACGATGAAGTCGAACACCCACGACGAGTAGGCGAGTCCAGCCACTGCCAGGGCCACGGTCGCGACTAGACGCTCGACCCTCTCATTCCGCACCTTCGACACGCTACCGTTCCCCGCCTCCCTTGCTCCTCGAGCGGAGTCCAGAGGCCTACGCGGCTTCGAGAATGAGTGCGACCGACATCCCGCTGCCGGCACAGATGGAGACGAGCCCGCGCGAGCCGGGCTTCTGCGAGATCAACTTGGCCAGAGTGCCGACGATACGACCACCGGTCGCTCCGAACGGGTGCCCGGTGGCGAGGGAACCGCCGCGCACATTGAGCTTCGTGCGGTCGATCGAGCCGAGCGCGCCGTGACCGAGGTGTTCGCGGCAGAAGTCGTCGTCCGCCCAGGCGGCCAGGGTCGAGCAGACCTGCGACGCGAACGCCTCGTGGATCTCGTAGAAGTCGAAGTCCTGCAACGACAACGAGTTCCGATCGAGTAGCTCGTCGACGGCGTAGACCGGCGCCATGAGCACGCCCTGCGACTTCGGGTCGCCGTCCACGTAGTCGACTGCCCAGCTCTGCGCGTCGACGATGCGCGCCAGCGGCGCCAGTCCACGCTCGGCGGCCCATTCCGGATTGCCGAGCAGGACGCTCGACGCGCCGTCGGTCAGAGTCGTCGAGTTGGCGGCCGTCATGGTTCCATCGGGGCCGCCGAAGCACGGAGACAAGCCGGCGAGACGCTCCGCGGTGAGGCCGCGTCGCATGTTGTCGTCCTGTGCCAGACCGACGAACGGCGTGACCAGATCGTCGAAGAACCCGTCGTCGTACGCGGCCGCCAGGTTCCCATGCGAGGCCAGCGCGATCTCATCCTGCTCCGGGCGGCCGACGTTCCATGCCGCACCCGTGATCGCCTGTGCCGCACCGGGAACCAGGTGAGTCCGACGCTCGGACGGGCTCGGGATGTCGAAGTCGATGGACAGCGGGATCTGCGCGGCCTCCTTGAGTCGGTCGCCGAGCGTCCGGGCCGCGTTCACCTTGACCAGGCGGTTCCGCAGTCGTGGGCCGAACCCGATCGGCGGGTCTGAGGTGGTGTCCGCGCCGCACGCGACGCCGGACTCGATCTGGCCGCAGGCGATCTTGTTCGCGATGTGCACGATCGCCTGTCCGCCGGTCGCGCACTGTTGCTGGACGTCGACGGTCGGCGTCATCCGGGAGAGCGCCGAGTCCATCAGCGCCTCGCGGGTCAGGCTGTGGTCGCGAGCCAGTTTCACCACGGCGCCGCCCGCGACCTCACCGAGCCGCACGCCGCCGAGGTCGTAGCGGTCTACGAGCCCGCCGAGTGCGGCGGTGAGCATCGACTGGTTGGTCTCGCCGAGGTACGCGCCGTTCGAGCGCGCGAACGGGATGCGGTTGCTGCCGAGGACGAGCACGTCCGTCAGGGCGCGACCGGGGTGAGTGCGGTCAGTCATGGCGTGACGGTAGCAACCCGCTCCGTCGACGATGCCATCGGGTGATGACACAGTCGCCGTTGGCGCACCCGGCGAGTGAATCAGCTCATCGCGATGAGGCTCGCGCCGAGGGAGACCATCACGACGGCGATCACCGCGTCGAGGATTCGCCACGCGCGGACCGACGCGAACATCGGCGCCATCTTGCGAGCGCCGAAACCGAGTGCGAGGAACCAGACGAGGCTGGCGACACAGGCTCCGAACGTGAAGGCCCACTTGGCATCTGCGTGACTGTTGGCGATCGACCCGAGAGTCAGCACGGTGTCCAGATAGGTGTGCGGATTGAGCCAGGTGAGGGCCAGCGCCGCTCCGAGAGCGGCCCACAGGCCGCGGGTGCGGCCGGGATCGTCGTTCGTCGTCGACGTCGCCGTCGGCCGCCAGGCGCGGCGGGCCGCGAAGGCGCCGAGCGCCACCAGGTACAGGCCGCCGACGATCTTGGCGACGCTCACGATGCCGGGATGCGACGAGACCACCGCGCCGAGACCGACCGTGCCCGCGCTAATGAGGACGATGTCGGACACGACGCACACCGCGATCACCGGCAGCACGTAGACGCCGCTGATCCCCTGGCGGATCACGTAGATGTTCTGAGGTCCGATGGCGATGATGAGGCCCGCTCCGGTGAAGAGTCCGGCGAGCGCGGCGAGCAGGAAGGTCGTGGTCACGTACATCGACGTTAGGAATCGCCGAGACATTAGTCCATCAACGCTTTCTAAAGAAAGATTAGGATTGCTAACTGTGATCTCAGGCATGGACGTATCGGCGGAAAGCCTCATGACCCTCACCACAGTGCTACGCGAGGGCACCTTCGAAGCGGCGGCGGCATCGCTGCACGTCACGCCGTCGGCGGTGAGTCAGCGGATCAAGGCGCTGGAGCAGTCTGTCGGCCGCGTCCTGGTCAGGCGTGTCAAACCGGTGACCGCGACGGCCGACGGCGAAGTCCTGGCCCGGCTCGGCGAACAGTGGTCGCTTCTGGTCGCCGAAGCGCAGGGCGAGCTCACCGGAATCGCACACGAACCCGACGTGGACCCGCGTCTCCTTCCCCGCGTCACCATTCCGATCGCATGCAACGCCGACTCCCTCGCGACCTGGTTCCTGCCGGTCGTCGCCGAGTTCCACGGCGCGCATCCCGTGTCGATCGATCTGCATCGAGACGATGAGAGCGTGACGACCGCGATGCTCCGTGCCGGCGACGTGGTCGGCGCCGTCACGTCCGAGCCGATCGTGGTGCGCGGCTGCCAGACCGTGGAACTCGGCTCGCTCCGCTATTACCCCGTCGCGTCGCCCGAGTTCATCGAGCGCTGGCTGCCGAACGGCGTCCGCGCGCGCGACATGCAGTATGCCCCGATGGTCATGTTCGATCGCAAAGACCACCTGCAGATCAAGGCCCTCAAACACCTCGTCGCCGAGCCGATCTCACCTCCGGTCAACTACATTCCGTCGGCTGCGGAGTACCGGCGGGCCATCCAGGCGGGCGTCGGATGGGGCGCCGTGCCCGAGGTGGAGATCGACGACGATCAGATCGGACGTCAGCTCGTCCCGCTCACTCGCAAGCCCGTCGACGTGCCGCTCTACTGGCAGCACTGGAAGCTGCGGTCACCGCTCGTCACCGCGCTGACCGAGATCGTCGTGGAGCACGCCCGCCGCAGCCTCGTCGCCCCGCGCCGCGGCCTCGCTCCGGTGCCCTCCGGCGGTCGTTGAGCCGACGCCTAGAACACCCCTCCATCGGTGGTTGAGCCGACATCGAGGCGCCAGCCGAGGCACTCCCTCCAACGGTGGTTGAGCCGACACCGAGGCGCCAGCCGAGGCGTCGTGTCGAAACCACGCACCCCCACTCCCCAACTCCCCAGCACCCCGGCTCACCAGGCGGGTACTCTCCGAACGTGAAGTGCCTGCGCGTCCTATCTCTGCTCGCATCAGCGGCCGTTGCCGTCGGAATGTGCGTCGTTCCGGGCGACGCGCAGGCCGGTCCGGCGTCGTGCGTTCCGTTCGGCACCGCCCAGATTCCACCTGGCGCCCCGGCGACGGGCGATCGGTCCGGGCTGGAGACGTTCCCCCGGTACACCGGTCGTTCAGCTCCGGCCCGCGTGGAACTCCGCACCGAGACCGCCCAGTTCAACCGCCACTGGGAGTTCGCTCTGGCCGACCATCGCCTGCTCACTCGGCCGCGGTCGTCGACGCAGTGGCGTTCGGTTCCCCTCCCCTCTTGCCTCCTACAGCGCCTCGTCGCGATCTCTCTCGACGACGACGAGCTGGTGGGCGTCGATCGCCGGGGCTGGATCTACACGATGGACAACGTGAATCAGTCGCCGCGACTGTGGAACTGGACGTCGGCCTGGGGCGCGATGCTGTGGACTGCGCCGGGGCGGACCCTCCCGGGCCGGAAGCCGGGCGGCTGGGCGCTGTCGGTCAGCTCGCCGTGGGACAACCGGGTCTACCAGGACGTCGCGGGGCGCGTGCATCCGAGCGGGATGGCCAAGATGACGATGATTCCCGCTCTCACCGGCGACGGAAGTCGCATCACCTATGCCGATCCATGGCTCCCCAACGATGACAGCTATGAGGTGGGCGGACCGCTCGGCGGACGCTTCCAGGCAATCTCGCTGTCGGCGTCCGCGTCGACGATGTTCGTGATGAACAAATACGGCGACATGTTCACGCGCACATTCGATTTCGATTCGTCGGGCTCGGACTCGGTCTTCTTCCGATACAGCTGGGAGTCGCAGCGTGGCAAGCCGAGCGCCGACAATCTGCTGGTCGAGACATGGAACCGGTCGACCGCCGCCGTCCAGCTGCCGGCCCCCGATTGGGCTCGTCAGCCCAAGATCCCCGGCCGGATCACCTCGACGGTCACCGTGATCTCGACCGGCTCGGGCGTGGAACGGCGTGAACTACGGGTCGCGGGTGTCCACGGCGGTGTCGTCGGGTTCTGGCACAAAGCCCTGCACGCATCGACGTGGTCGTTCACTCGCACCGGTGGTCCGCTGCCCGGTGCCCAGATCGAGAACTCCGCCGCCGACCGGTCGTCCGAGACCCTCGCGCCGCCGTCGCAGTGGAACCTCTCGGCGTCGCTTCCGTCGAGAAGGGCGCTTGTCGACGGCCAACTGCTCATCGACGTCGGGCTGCCGTACAGCGTGGTGGATCCGCGGACGCTCGACCGCATCGGGCTGAGCGCGCCCGCCTCCGGCTATCGCCTGCACGTCGCCGCATTCGACCCTGCCGCGACCACTCGCCCTGCGGTCGTCGTGACACCGAGCTGTGCCCGGATCGGCGTCCTGCTGCATACTGCCGACGGGATGCGGATGTCGCCGAGCAGTCCCGGCCTCACCTCTGTTCCGCGGCACCTCGTCGGTGCGATCGCCCTCGACGACGCGACGTTCGCACGACGCCGCACCGACAAAGCGGTCCATGGGTTCGTCCGAGACTGGATGCGAGGCAAGGCGATCGCGCCGATCACCTTGAGCGCCACTACCGAGAGCATGGTGATCAGATGAGCGACATGATCGATGTTGCCGACGGTGCTGCCGTCTGGGCATCGAGTACCGGTGACGGTCCCGCCGTCCTCCTGTCGGCCGGACTCGGAATGCCGCCTGGCACATGGGCTTTCACCGGGCTCCCGGACCTTCTGGCCGGTGCCGGATTTCGGGTGATCACGTACGCGGCGCGCGGAGTCGCGCCGTCGTCGGCGACGCCCGCGCCCTACACGGTCCACCAGATGGCGTCGGACGCCGCCGCAGTGCTCGACCACTACGGCGTGGACGAAGCGATCGTCGTCGGCTATTCGATGGGCTGCTACATCTCCCAGGCCCTGTTCGACGTGTGGGACGGCCGGATCCGCGGTCTCGCGATGGTCGCCGGGCTGCGGTCGTCCGTGATCGGCGAGATGGTCAACCAGATGGAGCTCGACCTCATCGAGAGACTCGGCAGCGTCCCGGCGTCGGTGTCGCTCTTCGAGCAGTTGATGACGACGCTGTCACCGTCCGCACTGCGCGACAACGCGCAGGTCGCCGTGTGGCGAGACCTGATGGGCAGCGGTTCGGAAGTGTGGACATCCGACGCAGGCCAACACGGCCAGACTGCGGCCTCGTACGCCTGGATGAGCGCCGGCGAGCCCACTGTCGAGCGGCTCCAGGCCATCGACTGCCCGACACTCGTCGTCGGCTTCGGTGACGACGTGTTCTTCCCTCCGGCCGGTTCTCGGGAAGCCGCCGCGCACATCCCGAACTCTCGCTGGATTCTCATCGAAGGCGAGGGCCACGGCGGTTTGATGCTCGACGCCCAGCATCGCGCCGCATCGCACGTCGCGGAGTTCTGCGCGACGCTCTGATCTCCCCGTTCGTACGGTGCGGCTCTCTAGCGGAGTCGAGACACGAGCCTCACTCGAACGCCCCAGTAGTCGAACATACGTTTTTGTCAGAGGTGATCTATATCATGAACGTAGTTCCCGGGTGACACCGGGGTCGAAGGTTCTTTGACAAGTCGATAGCGCGCTGCAGTCAGGCGACCCGTACAAGACTGCTCGTTCCTCGGGGGAGAGTGCGAGCCGCGGGAGACTCGCAGCGGCACCCGCCGACCGCCACTACCCGGCGTGGGTGGTGGCGGTCGGAGGTCCACGCCCATCGGCCACACCTACGCCTTGAGGAGGTTCGTCATGTTCACCACTATTGTCCGCGAGCTCACCGACACAATCGTCGACGAACTCGCACCACCGGCCACCACCGAGCCCGCTGGCTCGCCGCGACTGGCGTGCCGACT
>JASLJL010000378.1 GCA_030152405.1 Gordonia sp. (in: high G+C Gram-positive bacteria)
CCGACACCGAGGACCCGCTCGAGCGGCTGCAGGACCTGGCGGGGCGCAACAAGCACGCCAAGGAGCACCACCAGGCGATCAGCGCCGACTCCCTCCAGGACTGGGCGGAGTTCGCGGCGCCGCGCACCTTCGGCCTCGCGGTGCGGGCGTACGCCGGCCTAAAGCTGCCCGAGAAGCACCCGGTCGTGCACAACCTGGTCATCTCCAACGTACCCGGGCCGCCGGTGCCGCTCTACTTCATGGGCGCACAGATCGAGGCGCTCTATCCGCTCGGGCCGGTGTTCCACGGCGCCGGACTCAACATCACCGTGCTGTCGAACAACGGGGTCGTCCACGTCGGCATCATCGCGTCCGAGCAGAGCGTCAAGAACCCGCAGACCATGGTCGAGCACTTCCCGCGCGAACTCGCGCGTCTCAAAGAAGTCGCCACGGCCTGACAGACGTCCGGCGGCGGGACGATGTGGGGTCGTCTCGCCGTCGGCGACCCATTACTCGACGACGGCCGCGCTGAACGCGGGCGGATCGCCGAGGAACGGGCGGTGCGACGGCGGCTGGTTGCCGTCGACATCGGTGACGCCGAGTTCGGCCGCGATCTCGGCGCCCACGAGCACCTGGCCGGTGCGATCCATCAAGCCCGGATCGCGGTGCAGGGCGTCGATGATCCGACCCGGGAACTCGACCGACTCCGCCGTGGCCGCGAGTCCTTCGTACATCGCGGGATTCGCGTCGAACGCGGCCATGGTCCGCTCGGTCTTGAGCAGGCCCATCCACAGCGAGATCACGGCGACTCCGAACGGCGCGAAATCGACCGCCATGTCATGAGCCATCTTGTCGACCGCAGCCTTGCCCGCGCCGTACGCGGGGCCGTGCATGTAGCAGGACCCGCCGAACGACGAGGTGTTGACGACCAGGCCGGAGCCGTTGGCCGCGAGCAGCGGGCCCGCGTAATAGGACGAGACATACGACGACCGCATGCCGACGTCGAACAAGTCGGTCAGCGACAGCGGCTTCTCCCAGAACGGCCCCTTCTTGGTGAGCGCCGACGGGATGGTGATCGCATTGTTGACGAGGATGTCGAGGCGGCCGTGATCTGCCCGAACCTGATCGAAGAGGGCTTTCACCTGCTCATCGCCGGTGTGATCGACGACCACCGGGATCCCGATCCCGCCGCGGGCGGTGATCTCCTCGGCCGTCTGGGAGACCGTGCCCGGCAGGTCGGACTGACCGTCCGCGGTCGTGCGTCCGGTGACGTACACGGTGGAACCGGCCGCGCCGAGCGCGAGCGCGATGCCTTTGCCGGCGCCGCGTGAGGCTCCGGTCACGACGGCGATGCGTGGTGTGTTCATGTCCATCCTCGTGTCGTACCCCGGTTCCGTCACCGAGGCGAGATCGGTCCCACCGAGTGGGAACCCGATTCAGATCCGCTTGTCGTTCTCCCGCCACCGGGCGAGCACGGTGTTCGTGGCCTCGACGAGTACCGGAACGAACACGTCGGCGTTCATCACACAGCACGAGTGCCCTGCGTCGACCTCGTGGATCGTGGCACCGGGGATCCGGCGTGCCATCGCGATCTGTCGGGCCGGCGGGATCGCCTTGTCGCGCAGGGGGACCACGACCGCCGTCGGCACGTCGATTTCCCGGATCCACGGCTTGGTGTGGTGCATGCCGATCGCGGCGACGGCGCGTCCGACAGACGTCGGCCGTGTCGACTTGAACTCGGCGAGCGCCCACCGGTGGATGTCGTCCTTCGGGTCGAGGGGCGAGGCCGCAGACCGTTGTGCGGGTGTGCGACGTCGGACCGAGCCGAGTGAGGCGTACACCGTCCGATGGAACAGGCGCTCGGGTCCGTTCGTCTGGAACTGATCGGTGCTCGCACACAGGACGAGGCCGCCGACCCGATCGGGATGCTGCCGCCACACACGCTGCGCGACGAGAGAGCCCATGGAGAAGCCGGCGATCATCGCCTTGTCGATGCCGAGGGCGTCGAGTACGGCTGCGGCGTCGTCGGCGCAGTCCTGCAGAGTGAAGCGATCGGTGTCGATGCCGCGGCCGTGCAGGCGTTGGTCCATCGTGATGACGCGGAACTTCTTGGCCAGAGCGGGGATGCTGGGGAACCAGGTGAGCAGGCCCGTCGTCGACAGCGCGTGCAGCAGCAGGATCGCCGGTGCGTCGTCGGTGGGGCCGGCCGTGTCGGTGATGTACGTCGATCCGCGTCCGGGCAGCTCGATCATGCGTCCCGCGGGGATCTCCACATCGGGGATCCGCACGTTCGCGGGCAGTCGGGAGCCGAGGTCCCGGCGTGCAGTACTCATCGGTTCGCCCTCTGGGTCGTGAACGGAAAACTGAAACGTGTTCCAGTAGTGCTCACTATGCCATAGGTCGACTGATGCTCCGGTGTCTCGCGTGCGCTGCCGCTGTGTTGTCCTCCGATCGGGCTAATCCTGGTCACGATTCGGCACGCAATCGACGTTGATGCGCATGAGACTGATGTTTCAGAAGTGAATCTGCGCCAGGATTGTCAGGTCCCGATGTGTTCAGTTCTCGATCCTGGAGTGCTCCCATGAAGATCCGTCTCGCCGCCGCCGCGTTCGTCGCGTCCGCGGCTCTCCTGGGTGGCGTCGCCACCGCTCCCGCGCACGCGGCTCCCACCGGTCAGTCGCTCGCGGCCAAGAATGCGCTCGACGCGATCAATCCTCAGCCACAGGATGCGGCGGATGTCGTGGACGGCATCGAGGCGGCGAACGCCGTCCTCAAACAGTTCGGGATCACCCCATTCACGCCCACCATCGGCGCATGCACGGACTTCACGTTCCCGTTGGCGCTCGGCGGCGCCGTCGCAGGCCCGTACACGCCTCCCATCGGTGACCTGACGGTGCCGCTCGTGGACGTCGACCTCAACGCTGTGCAGAAGGGCGAGATCCTGTACGGATTCGTGCCGGTCGGGGTGTTCAACGACTCGGGCGACAAGGGCGGAATGCAGGTCGCGTGGTTCAACGTCAACACCTTCAAGGGTGGTCTCGGCGAAAAGATGGGCGGCATCACCGACGTCATTCTCGACGGGGTCACCAAGCGGATCGGCAAGCTCAGTCCGGCGCTCAAGACGGCTGCCGAGCTCGCAGTCAACACCACCCTCAAGCCTGCCCTGAATCTGATTCCGTCCAACGGCGTGCGCGGCGGAATCGTCGACACCGGGTCGGGAACGGTGCTCTCCGCGATCTACGGGTCGGTGAAGAAGGGTGACGCCACCTGCTACTTCTTCCCGTCGCTCGGCATCGCGACCGCGAAGTAGTTCGCCAGCACATCGGCAGCCGCCCTCCTCCGCCCATCGGCGGGGAGGGCGGCGCTGTGTGCGGAGAGCGGCCGGACCGTACGATGAACGGGCCAGCGCGCCCGACGAGTCGGGCAGGGAATCCGGTGCGAATCCGGAACTGACGCGCAGCGGTGAGAGCGACGCTCCGGACAACATGCCACTGGTGAGAACTGGGAAGGCGTCCGGGAGGCGGTAGACCTCGAGTCCGAAGACCTGCTGGCTCCGGCGGGCAGCGGCCCGCAGGATCCGCCAGAGAGTCTCGCGAAACGGACTCGGACCCGCTGAAGGACTCCATGTCTCTCACCGCACGTCGTGCCCTGCTCAGCTCGACTGTTCTCATTCTCGCCGTCGCCGGATGCGGGGCGACCGATCCGGAATCGTCGACCGCCTCCGCCGAAGGCTTTCCCGTCACCCTCCAGAACTGCGGCCAGTCGGTGGTTGTCGACGCGCCGCCTCGACACATCGTCTCGCTGAACCAGGGCAGCACGGAGGTCCTGCTTTCGCTGGGCCTGGCCGACCGCATCGCGGGCACCGCGACGTGGACCGACCCCGTCCTCCCGTCTCTCGCCGACGCCAATGCACGAGTGAAGCGAATCTCCGACGACTGGCCGTCGTTCGAGGCTGTGCTCGCCGAGGAGCCGGACCTGGTCACGGCGTCGTTCGGTTCCACGCTCGGCAAGGGCGGCACGGCGCCGCGCCAACGGTTCACCGACCTGGGCGTGCCCACCTACCTCGCGCCGTCGGACTGCGAGGGCAAGAACGACTCCGGCGGGGACGGCTCCCGAGACGAACCGATGACCCTCGACTCGGTCTACAAGGAGATCACCGAACTCGGGACTCTCACCGCGACTGCGGACCGGGCGGCCGCGGTGATCGCGGACCTGAGGACTCGCGCTCAGGCGGCCGCCGATTCGATCGACGCACGCGGGACGCGGGTCGCGTACTGGTTCTCCGACTCCGAGTCGCCGTATCTCGCAGGCTGCTGTGGCGCGCCCGGGGTGATCAGTTCCGCACTCGGCCTGAAGAACGTCTTCGACGACACGCACGACGAATGGCCGCAGATCAACTGGGAAGTGGTCGCGAGCCGTGATCCGGAGGTCCTCGTCCTCGGAGACCTGACGCGCGACATCCAGACCGGCGAATCAGCGAAGGGCAAGATCGCGTTTCTCGAGTCAAATCCGGTCACCCGTGAGATGGCAGCAGTGAAGAACAAGCGCTACATCCTGTTGTCCGGGGCGGCGATGAACCCGTCGCTGCGGACGGTTTACGGCATCTCGGATGTGGCGGCC
>JASLJL010000438.1 GCA_030152405.1 Gordonia sp. (in: high G+C Gram-positive bacteria)
GCGACACCCCTGACCTGCGATGGCGCGTGTACCGGCGGTCGGCGGTGGTGGGCGACTCCGTCACCGGCAGCATGGACAAGATCGACGGGCCGTACTACTTCTTCGGCCAGATGTCGCTGCTCGGCCAGTTGCCGTCGTTTCTCAAGATGCCCCTGCCGAATCTCG
Source organism: Gordonia sp. (in: high G+C Gram-positive bacteria) (assembly GCA_030152405.1). GTDB lineage: Bacteria > Actinomycetota > Actinomycetes > Mycobacteriales > Mycobacteriaceae > Gordonia. The sequence continues at coordinate 166 of JASLJL010000438.1, forward strand.
GATGGGTCAACCTGGTACCGGTCGACTTCGTCGCCGACGCGATCGTCGCTCTCATCGACCAGCGGCCCGGCGAGAGCGGACTGGTGTTCCACCTGTCGGATCCACGGCGCCGGACGATCACTGAGATGTTCAACGCCCTCGCGCCCGCGTTCGACGCTCCCCGCGGCTTCAACGCGCTTCCGCACACGGTGATGCGCCCGGTCCTCGCCGCAGGCTCGCGGAAGCCGTTCCGCGCCGCGCGCGACGCCGTCGCCACCCAGCTCGACGTGCCTCCCGTCATGTTCGACCTCATCTCGCTGCCGGTGCGGTTCCACAGCGACGAGTCGCTCGCCGAGTTGCAGAGACTGGGCGTCGACCTGCCCGACCTCGACGACTACGGGCCGGTCCTGTGGCAGTACTGGTACGACAATCTCGATCCGGCACGCCACCGCCGCACCGACCCGCGCGGTTCGCTCGTCGGGAAGAAGGTGCTGATCACGGGCGCGTCGTCCGGCATCGGCAAGGCCACCGCCCGCATGTGCGTGACGCGCGGCGCCGACGTGTTCCTGGTGGCACGCGACATCGACGCCCTCACCGAGGTGGCCGAGGAACTGAACGCCGAGTCGCCGAAGGACGGCGTGCCCTCCGGCCGCGCGCACGCGTATCCCGCCGACATCACCGACGAGCCGTCCGTCCAGACGTTGATCAAGTCGATCGTCGCCGAGCACGACCACGTGGACGTGCTCGTCAACAACGCGGGACGGTCGATCCGGCGATCGACCCTCAACTCGGTCGACCGCTCGCACGACTACCGGCGGACGATGGCGGTGAACTACTTCGGCGCCGTCTACCTGACGTTGGCTCTGCTGCCGCACATGGTGGAGCGCCAGGCGGGACACATCGTCAACGTGTCGTCGACGTCCGGGCAGAGCCACGGACCGCGCTTCGGCGCATACGGCGCGTCGAAGGCGGCGTTGGAGGCGTTCAGCGACGCGACGGCCGCGGAGACCCTGTCCGATCACGTCACGTTCAGCACGGTTCGACTGCCGCTGACACGCACCAAGATGATCGCTCCGACCGACGCCTACCAGGCGCAGCACGGGATCTGGGGAGTCGACAAAGCGGCGAGCCGGGTTCTCCGCGCGATCATCGACAAGCCCAAGCGGGTGAACACGCTGATCGACGACATCGTCGACATCGGTCACCACACCGTGCCGCGTCTCACCAATCGCCTCATGCATCAGGAGTACCTGCTGGTCGGCGAGTCGGATGCCGCGCTCGGCAAGAAGAACTGACCAGTTCACTCGTACACTCCCTCCACGGTCCAGGCGCGCTCGCGATAGCAGAGCAGCAGTGCTCGCGAATCCTCCAGCAGCACTTGGGCTCTCGCCGACACCGCCGGCGGATCCGCGCTCGCTCCGAACGGCCACGGTCCCGCCCACCAGCAGATCCGGTACGGCCGCGGACCGATCCGCACCTCGGAGGGCTCCGCGGAGAACGCACCGCGCGGAGTCACCGCCACATGGTCGCCCTCGGCGTCGACGAGTTCGGCGTCTGTGCGCGACAGCAAGGCGGGAGACGGTCGGGCGAGCCGATCCGGCCAGGCGGAATCGGGATCGCGGGGAGCGAGTCGCTCGTCTCCGAGCGTCACCAGCGCGACCTGTTCGGCAGGCCCACGCCCGCCGCTGCGGATCGGGACCCGCACGGATTCCCCGCCGAGCAGTCCCTGCACTCGGACCAGCGCGCGCCGGGCACGATCACTGAGCCCGTCCCCGACCGCCGCGGGCAACCCGGCCCCCACGAACACATGTTGCAGAGACCCCGGATCGACCACTTCGACGGGCTCGAGGCGGAGCCGCTGGATCGGCGAGTCGGGCGCTCCGGCGCCACCCGCCTCCCGTCCCGCGGTGCCGGTGAGCCAGCCTTCGAGTTGCCAGCGGACACGATCGGCGGTGGCGTCCGGCGTCAGCGGCTGGGCGCACCACCAGGTTCGCGAATGTCGTTGTCCGCGTTCGGTGATGGCATGCACGGTGAGCCGAGTGCAGGCGAGCGACGCCGCGGACAGTCGGCGATGCAGTTCCTCGGCGAGCCGCCTGCCGAGAAAGGCGGCCGCATCGATGCGGTCGACGGGTGGATCGCAGGTGTAGTCGACTTCCAGGACCGACGGGATGGGCGCTCGGCTCGGCCGTCGCCCCGGCGACGCGCTCGCCAGCCGGTGCGCGACCACGGCATCCGATGAGAACCGGGAGGCGACGTCGGCGGCGGGCAGTTCGGCGAATGCTCCGAGCGTCCGGATGCCCAACCTCCACAGCAGATCGACGAGCTCTGGCCGGGACGGGTCCGACAACGACGACTCCACCGTCAGATCGGAGATCGGTCGAGTCGACAGGTACGCGGCATCCGTGCCGGGCGGCACCGACTGTCCCGACCGCGCGGACAGGACCGCGGTGAACAGTTCGTCGGCCACCCCCACTCGCGCGGTGATCCCGGTGGCGGCGACGGCGTCGACGATCCGTTCGGCGAGCGCGCTCTCGCCCCCGAAGTACCGGGCCGCACGGTCGGCCGTCACCACCAGCAGTCCCGGACGCAGCACCTCGGTCAGTGGGACCACCTCGGTCACGGTCGCGACGACCGGCTCGAACAGTCGGCCGTCACGGGCCTCGTCCGCGTCGGACACCACGAGGTCGGGGCACATTGACTGCGCCTGACGTTTCCGCATCCCGCGGCGGACGCCTGCGGTCCGCGCCGCCCGCGAGCACGCCTCCACCCGCCCCGCGCGCAGCACTGCGATCGGCTCGGCGACGGTGATGCCGGCCGTCGCCGCCGCCGCGACCGCAGGCCAGTCGGGACACCACACGGCCATCACCCGACGGCCGGTCGAGGCGTCCATCAGTTCGCCACGGCGAGCGCCGGACGAGACGGGCGCTGCACCGAACCGTGCGCGGCGACGAGCCGCAGCTCCGCGGCCTCACCGGGCGAGGCGTCTCCCATGCCGGGTGCGACGAGATCGAACCGGCCGGACGACGGGCGCGCTCCCGACGCCGTCACCCGGACATCGACACCGAATCCGCCGATGCGGCCGAACCCGCTCCGGCGCGCCGGGACGTGTCGGTACTCGGTCACCTCGCTCTCGATGCGGACCGACGCGTTCGGCCAGTCCCCGAGAACGAGCAGCGTGGACGACTGCTTGCGTGCTCGCCCCGCGAGCACCCGAGCCCGCGACGGCGGGACCGGCCCCCGCGTCCGACCGTGCCCGAGGTCGGGCCCGAGCACCACCAGGTCGATGCCGTCGAGCAGCACGCCCGCGACTTCCAGGGGGTCGACGCCCGGCTCGGTCACCACGGCGACTCTGTTCAGGTCGGCGCCCATGTCCATGGCTGCGGCCAGGTTGAGCCGAGGCAGCCCGACAAGCGCCACGGTCGCGCCTTCGCGGGTGGCTTCGGCGATGATGGCCATCGGAACCGTGGTGGCTCCGGAGGACGCCACGACGGTCCCTCGGGACAGTCCACCGCGAGGAAAGAGCGGAGTCATGGCGTCCGGCACGGGCAACACCGAAGTCTCCGCCACGGCGTCGCCGGACATGCCCGCGAGGCGTCGCCGCAGGGCTTCTACCTCCTCTGATCGCGCCATCACTTCCCCTTTCCCCGGCGTGTTCGAACTCTTGTTCGATATCTTACGACCGGCCTCCGACAACCGTCAACGCTCGGAGGGCGGGCCGCTGCGGGCCGACTCGCGGGGCACTGCGAGAACCGCCGTCGCACACCGGAACACGTACATTCGGACCATGCAGTCACGCCTGTACCCGTTCGCCACGATCATCGCCGCGGTCACCTCGATCGCACTCACCGCGCTCCCCTGGGTGAGACTCGACCCGCTCGGGATCCCGGCGTCGTGGAACGGCCTCGGGATGGCCGACACCGATGTGGGCATGGACATGGGCGTCGTCGGCGTGGGATGGGCCGTCGTGGCGGCGTGCGTGGTCGCGGTACTGGCGGCGTTGATCAGCCTGATGCCGTCGCCCAAGGTCCGGCCGCTGGTGCCGCTGGCGAATGCGGTCGCCGCCGCGGCGTGCGCGCTGTCGGCGTTGGCCCCGATCATCACGCTCATCTGGCCCAGCGCCTACTACGGTGATCTCTTCACCAATCTCGGCGCATCCGATCTGACGTCCGAGGTCCCGTTGAACACCGCGGTGATCGTCTCGACGACGGTGGCAGTCCTCGTCACCGCACTCGTCTGCGCCATCGCAACGGTGGCCGCGCTGCCTGATCGAGAGGCACGGGTCGCGTCGGCGACGAAGCCCTGACCTGTGCGGTGATGACCGCGGCGATCGATCCCGACGCGAGGAGCGCGGCCAGCACCAGGACTTGGAACCGGCCGGCCTCCACCGGTGAGAGCCCTCCGAAGATCGCGCCGACGAAGGCTCCGGGGAGAGTGACGAGGCCGGTCGTCCGCGCCTGGTCCATCGAGGGGACCAGCGCGCTGTGCACGGCCTGCCGAGCCATCGACGACGACGCCTGACGCGGCGTCGCTCCGAGCGCCAGCCACGCCTCCACCTCGTCCCACCGTTCGACGAGCGCCTCGGTGAGGCGGCGCCCAGTGAGAGTGGTGATGTTCATGGTG
>JASLJL010000439.1 GCA_030152405.1 Gordonia sp. (in: high G+C Gram-positive bacteria)
TTGTCGGCTGGCGCCGCCCTGCGCGTCGACGTACCCGATGCGGAGCCGTCTGCCGGTCTGGAGAGCCAGTTGAATCAGCGTGGACGTGGTCTCGCCGGATCCCGATGTGGCGTGGGCGGTGATCGGACCGTCGGCCCGGTCGGCGGTCCGCATCCGGGTGACGACGGTGGCGGCCTGCCCGGGCCCGATCCGACCCCGCTTGCCTTGTCGTCGGCCGGTGTTCGCGCGGGCCGGGACACGGACTCCGGCGCTGCGCAGGTCGACCAACGATCCGGACGAGTCCTCGCCCGCGGGTGCGAACCCAGCGGTGCGGAGTCGGTCGATCACCTCGCGCAGCGGTGCTCCGGACACGGCGACGGTCGGGGCGAGCGCGCGGAGTGCGAGTTCGCTCGCGGCGTCGCTGCGCAGCACCTCGGTGAGCGTCGCGGAGTCGTCGCACCGGATGAACGACGACGCCACGCCGACGCGGAGGCTGCCGTGCCTGCGTGCCACGTCGTCGATCAGGTACGTCAGCGACTGCGGGACGGGAGTCTTCGAATGCTCGGTGAAGAGCGCGGACAGTTCGGCGGCCGTCCGACCGGCGTCGAGCGCGCGGCGGATTCCATCCTCGGTCACGCGGTACACCGACGCCGCACCACCGGATTCGAGGTCGGCCACCAACGCGAGACGATCCGCGAGGGTCGGTGTGAGCGGGCCGGGCACTGTGACCGTGAAGTCGGCCTGGACGAGGAAGTAGTCGATCGGCTCGGGCAGCGCAGCAGACATGGCCGTCACGAGCGCGGAGTCGTCGTCGGCCTCGGGATCGAGCGCGAGCAGCGCGCGTCCGGGCGAGGTGAGGCTGCCGTGGGCCACCAGCCCGATTTCGGTGGCCTCGCGCAGCGTCTCGCCGACCACCCGACGAGTGAGCCTGCGCAGTTGTCGCGGGTGCCGCCATCCGAGCAGGGTGACGAGGTCGTCGACGGACACCGACACCGCGACGTCCAGTTCGGCGAGCGGCGCCAGCACGGTCCGGCGCAGGGCGGGCGACGACGCGTCGAACGACTCCGACGTCAACGCTCCGACGATGGCGCCGTCCCGGTCGGTCTCGCCGATCTGCCATGCGCGTCGCGGCAGGTCGAGCCACGCCGTTGCGAGGGTGGCCCAGCGCCGGTCGGGATCTTGATGACGCCAACCGTCGACGGTCGGCGTCGGAGCGAACACCTCGTCGGCGGACAGGACGTCCATCGACTCGGGTGTGCCTGCGCCGATGAGTCGCGCCGCCGCCAGCAACTCCACGATCAGTCCGACGCGGAGAACGCTGAGACCCTCGGACTTCGCGAGCCTGCGCAGTTCGCGGATGCCCATGCCGCCCGAGCGCAGCACGGCGGCGGGTGCGTCGCCGAGGGCCTCGACCAGGTCTGCGGTGTGGCGGAGCAGTTCCAGGGCCTCACCGGCACCTGCGGCGTCGACGTCGTATCGGGACGGAGTGCCCGCGAGCGACGGTTCGCGCAGAGTCGCCGTCTGAAGCGGCGGCTCGCCGCGGAGGACCTGTCCGACCTGGGGAGGCAGTTCGACGGTCTGCTCGTCGACGCGGGCGAGCAGCTCGGTGCGCAGCAGGCGCGGTACCGGCGCGCTCGGATCCGCATCCGGCGCGGCGTCGCGCGAGCGGCCCAGCGCGGGCCCTTGGGACAACGTGGTGAGCAGCTCGCGCGGACGCTCGTCGAGTGCCGCGATGCGGTCGGATATCTCGGCGGGGTCCGCGGTGGCCAGTGGGCCGAGCAGATGCGACGCCCGCCAGGGGAGTGCTGCGGGCAGGTGGGCGCCCGCCACCCAGCTCGTCGTCTTGCGCCCGGACGACCGCCCGGACGGCCAGATCAGCGCGAGGTCGGAGAGCAGTGCCAGGCGTGCGTCGACGTCTGCGCGGAGAGCTCGCCGCCCGATCCGGCCGACGATGTCGTCGCGGGTGACCGGCCCGAGCATGTCGTGGTGCGAGCCGCCGTCCGCGTCTCGAGCGGAGTCGAGGAACGCCTCCACCACCGCGACGGACAGCAGGTCGAGGTCCTCTCCGGCGAGAGCGATCGACGCCGCCGACATCGCTCGCTGCGCGAGCACGCCGGTGCCGCGCGGTGGAGGAGAGGCGAGATCGGGTCGTCGGACGAGCAGTTCGACGAGCTTGTCGTCCGACCGTGAGGCCAGCTCGTCTGACGACGTGCGCAGCGGGAGGTCCGGACTCATTCGGTCCATGTTACCGATCGGGCACAGATGTACCCGGGTGCGTAGGTCTTCGTCGACCCTTCATGGCAGAATGATCGACGTGGCTAAGAACAATGGATACGTGGACGCCGGCTGGCCCGAAGAGACCGGTGACGACCACGCTGTGACCGAGCTCCTCGCGCACCTCTCCGGCGCACTGTCCCCGTTCGGCGACACGACGTTCCCGCTGCCGGTCGACGACCTGCCGTACGTGCACGCGAAGACCGTCGTCAACCGCTGACGCCCCTGGAACCAGAACGACTCCAACGGCCTCCGCTCATCGAGCGGGGGCCGTTCTGTATTCGTGGCCAAGACGTCCGACACTCCGGACCCGGGGACGACGAGAAGACAGGACAACGAGAAGACCCCCTCGACTCCGGGAGCGGAGTGAGGGGGTCTTTCGATGAATCAGAAGATCAGAACTTCAGGAGACCCTTGTTCTGGTTGAACAGCTTGACCTGATCCGGGGTGAGGTCGTAGCCGGAGGCCTTGGCGGCCTTCCATGCGTTGCGGACCTCGGGGCTCACCTTGGAGTCGTCGATGGCCTCGTCGACCTGCTTCTTGGCCTCGTCGCTGTTCTTCGCCTCGCCGGCCTTGCTCAGGTCGAAGCTCTTGTCCTCGGCCTTCGGGGTGCTCTTGGGAGCAGCCTTCGGGGTGGCCGGAGCCGTGCGAGCGCTGGGGCCCGAGAGCACGGTGCCGCACACGGGCCATGCGCCCTTGCCCTGGGTGGCGAGAACGCGCTCGCCGATGGCGATCTGCTGCTCGCGGGTCGCCTGGTCGGCGGTGGGGGCGTACTGCGTGCCACCGTTGGCGGCCCACGTGCTCGGGCTGAACTGCAGTCCGCCGTGGTAGCCGTTGCCGGTGTTGATGGCCCAGTTGCCGCCCGACTCGCACTGTGCGACCTGGTTCCACTCGGCGTCGCTGGCCGCCGAGGCGTGGCCGGCGCCGCTCAGGAGTGCGGCGCCGCCGCCGATGCCGCCGATGACTGCCGAGGTGACGGCGATCTTGGCGAAAGTCTTGGTGTTCGAGGTCGACTGCTTGGAGTGACGTCCGGACATAGGTGTTGTTTCCTCTCTCCACGCGCCTACGAGGTGAGCTGTCGGGTTCGGGCGAGAGGTGCCCGGTCGTCCGGCTCGGCTGGTGCCTGGCCTTCGGACTTAACCCCAAGGCGGTCGATCACTCGTCCGCCGGGTCTCACGGGGAGATGGTGGGTCCCCCGTCCTCGCTCCTAGAAATTGCTGTCTTCGTTCCCTGTCCGGCGGAGCGAGGCTTGGCGCGGTCGGACGGGGCTGTTTGGTTTTGGGTGGCGACACCGTTCCCGATGACGACCGACCTGAACACTACGTCCTGGCCGACGCGTGTTCACGTGCTCGATGAAGAGGCGTTTCTACCGGCGAGTAACGCGTTTCGGACACCTCTCGGCGTCGTCCCAGTTCACGCGGCTGACACCCGGGTTGTATCCGGTTCGTTATCACACTGTTATGTGACAAGGATCACATTCAGATTGAGACGCGGGCCACGATGCAGGCTCAGGTTTGCACCCGGCGTGCTTCGAGTGCACGGAAGGTGGACGCGTGGAAGACGAGCGGTTCGACGCTCGAATCACTGCGCAAAGCGTGGATCTGCAGCAGGACCACGTGGTGGTCGCCCGCGGGGACTTGTTGGAGTACCGAGCACTCCAGGTGGGCGGCCGCCCCGGTGATCAGCAGTGCGCCGGAATCGGTCGCGGACCTCGCCACTCCGTCGAATCTGTCCTCGGGTGGCCCGGCGAGGCGTCGGCAGATCTCGCCCTGGTGATCGGCGAAGACGCTCACGCCGAGACGGTCGGCGCTCGTGAGCCGTGGCCACGTGGTGGACCCGTCGCGGACGCACACCGACACCAACGGCGGATCGAGCGACACCGTCGCGAACGAACTCGCGGACATTCCGACGTCCTCACCGTCGGGAGTGCGGCGGCAGACCGCGACTACGCCCGTCGGGAAGCAGCTGTAGGCGCGCTTGAGGATCGCCACGTCCGACGCGGGCGACAACTCGCTCATCGAGCGCGCCGCCCGGAGCGCAGCGCGAAGATCAGGCCGAGCAGGAAGCCGATCGGAGCTCCCAGCGCCAGGATGTACACGGTCGTCACCACTGCGGTCGACGATTCCCTCACCGGAGGGAGGAGCAGCGCCAGCGAGGCGACCATGCCGATTCCGAAGAGGATCACCGCTGTCGGCAACAGGCGGGAAGGCTTCTGGGTCTGCATGACGTTCACGGTAATCCAGAGGCGTAGAATCTGTTCCAGTGCGCCTCTGCTCTCCTGTCAGCGAGCAAGAGGCGCTTTTCAGTAGCTGGCAGAAGAGATCATTGAGGGTGAGTGCTGTGCCAAGCGGCCGAGTGAAGTGGTACGACGCGGAGAAGGGCTTCGGCTTTCTGTCGCAGGACGACGGCGAAGACGTCTATGTTCGCGCGAACGCCCTTCCGTCCGACGTGTCCGACCTGAAGGCGGGCCAGCGGGTCGAGTTCGACATGGCTGCCGGACGCCGCGGCCCGCAGGCGCTGCGCGTCACAGTGCTCGAACCCGCGCCGAGCGTGGTCAAGAACAGCCGTGAGTCGCGTCGTGAGAACAAGCGCCCCGACGTCGAGCGCAAGAGCCCCGACGAGCTGCACGGTCTGATTGCCGACCTCATCACCCTGCTCGAGGGGACCGTTCAGCCGAGCCTGCGGAACGGTCGTTACCCCGACCGCAAGACGGCCCAGCGGATCTCCGAAGTGGTCCGCGGCGTCACGCGCGAACTCGACCGCTGACTTCTCGCGCCGAGGCGAGTCAGCCTCGGACGTCGGCGAGCTCGGTGACGTTGCGGACGACGAAGCCCTCGGGGCGGGTGTCGACCGAGAAGATGCCGCGCATCAGGATCGAGCCGTCGGGGGAGTTCAGTCCGTCCGGCGAGTTCTCGAGCACCGTCGCGACCGACTGGACGTCGACGCCGAGCAGGACTCGGCGCGGCGTGCTCGTCAGTTCCATCGTGTACAGCGAATCGCTGCGGTGGATCGACTCCTGTCGCAGCACCCGTCGCGGCGTCTCGTTCTGCGAGTTCGCGACCAACGGTCCTTACGCGATCTCCTCGGGGACCGTCAGGTTCACTCGTGAGCCGATCGGAGCAGCGGCGCGCGCG
>JASLJL010000480.1 GCA_030152405.1 Gordonia sp. (in: high G+C Gram-positive bacteria)
AATCCGCGGGCGCTGGCCCTCGCCGCGGCGACCGCCCGACTCAACGACATGCAGTGGGACCTGCGTGAAGGCAGCCTGTTCGAGCCGGTGCGGGGCGAGACGTTCGACCTCATCGTCTCCAACCCGCCGTTCGTGGTGGGCAGCGGATCTCAGGACTACATCTACCGAGACTCCGGCATCGTCGGCGACGGCGTGAGCAGGCAGCTCATCGAGAATGCGTCCGAGCATCTCAATCCCGGCGGGATCGCGCAGATGCTGGCCAACTGGGTCGTCTACGACGAGGAGCGCTGGGACGAGCGAGTCCGGACCTGGGTCGAGGCGAGCGGTCTCGACGCGTGGGTGGTGCAGCGCGAACTCGCGGATCCGATCAGTTACGTCTCGCTGTGGGTGTCCGACGCGGGCGAATCGCCGGAGGACGCGGCGCGACGCGGTGCGGACTGGCTGGACTGGTTCGAGCGAGAGGGCATCGTGGGGATCGGCATGGGATCGGTGACGCTCCGCAAGCCGCACGACAGTCGGCCCGCGGACGTGACGATCGAGGAGATCACTGCGGCGGGCCAGGAGGTCACCGGTTTCGAGGCGCAGGCGTGGTGGCGGCGTCGTGACTTCCTGCGCACGACGTCCGACGACGATCTCCTCGCGTCACGCCTCACCACACCTCCGGTCTTCCTCGAGACGCAGTCGCTCCCGGGGGACGAGGGATGGCAACAGGTCGGTGCGTCCGTCACCCGCCCGGGAGGGCCGGGGGCGGTGCTCGGCGTCGACGAGGTCATGACCGCTCTGCTGGCCGGCTGCCGCGGCCAGGTGCCGCTGGCCGCACTGATCACACTGCTCGCCGACTTCCACGGTGTCGACGCCGACGCACTCGCCGAAGCGGCGCTGCCGAGTGTGCGCGAGGCGATCGGGCGGGGGATCCTGCACGTCGCCGAGTAGCCCGCGACATCGCAGTGCTGGGCGGGTGACCGAGGTCAGCGTCGCGCGTACCGGTCGACGTAGTCGAGGTCGCCGAGTTCGCGGATGATCGCCATCAGGCGGTCGGTCGCGGCGCGGACGTCTCGCGCCGCGCCCAGGAGTTCGTCGGCCGGCATGGGGCGTCCGATCCGCACCGTCACTCGGCCGGGGAGCACTCGTCGTGAACCGGGCGGATTGATCTCCGACGTCCCACTCACCGCCACAGGCACCACGGTGGTTTCCGGAATCCGAGACGCGACGCGCATCGCCCCGGTGTGCCCACGATGCAATCGGCCGTCGGGTGACCGCGTCCCTTCGGGATAGATCGCCCACGCCCGCCCGCTTCGGAGAACGTGTTCGCCCGCGTCGAGCGCAGCGTGATCACCGCCGCTGCGGTCGACGGGAATCTGGCCCGTGCCGACGAAGAAGGCGCGGGCGGCGCGACCCCGCACGCCCGAACCGGTGAAGTATTCGCCCTTCGCGAGAAACGAGAGTCGACGCCCGATCGCCAGCGGCAGCACCAGCGAATCGATCTCGGCGAGATGGTTCGACGCGATGATCACCGGTCCCTCGCCAGGGACGTTGTGCGCACCGACGACGGTCAGATCGATTCGTCTCCGCAGAAGAGGGCCGATCACGACGTGCTTGCAGAGCGGATACAACAGTGACGGCATGACGGCCACGAGGGCTTCTCCTAGTTGGTAGACAGTGTCTACTAGACATGGTCAACCCTCGAGGTAGACACTGTCAACGTGGAGAGCACTCGGGATCGGCTGGTGACCGCGGGCGTCGCGATCGTCGACGAGTCGGGTCATGGCGACGTCGGTGTGCGCGCCGTCGCGGCTCGCGCCGGGGTGTCTCACGGAGCGCCGAGGCGATACTTCCCGACACTGGAGAGCCTGCTCGCAGCCGTCGCCGCGGTCGGCGTCGCCGACCTGGACCGTGTGTTGACGCCCGCGCTGTCACGGGGGATCGGCGACGCCGCCGTGGAGTATTGGCGCTTCGCCCGACGGCGCCCCGGGATGTTCGCACTCGTCTTCCGTCATGACCTGCTCGACGGTGCGGGCGCTGATCTGAGATCGACGACGGGTCCGTGGTTCCGGGCGATCGTCGACACCGTCGGAGACTCCGAACGCGCGCTGACCTGTTGGGCGGCCGTCCACGGGCTCTGCGTCCTGGCGGCCACGAAAGTTCCAGACGCCGTCGGTGTCGCCGTCGACGAGACCGTCGTCCGCCGAGTCGCGGAGAAGCTCGGCGGTTGACGCCGGGGCGGCGTCAACCGCAGGCGATGTCCAGTGCGGCGGCGAGATTGGCGCGGAGGTCGGCGACGTCCTCCAAGCCTACCGAGAAGCGCAGGTGACCGTATTCGCGGAACCCCTCGGGGTATGCGGCGACGCGCGGACCGGTGGTGCCGACGTGCACGATCAACGACTCGTCGTGGCCGACCGAGACCGCCGAGGTGATCACGCGCAGCGCACCGACGAAGCGGTTCTGCAGGTCGGGATCGCCCTTCAACGCGAACGACATGATGCCGCCGAAGCCCGCGTCGGGTGTGTCGGCGCCGCCGAACTGGCGCAGAGCGACGTCGTGCTGGGGATGCGACGCCAGGCCGGGGTACGCGACGTACGCCACGCGCTCGTCGGCCTCCAGGAACCGGGCGAGTTCGAGCGCGGACGCCTGGTGCTGACGCAGGCGCAGCGGCAACGTCACCGATCCGCGCATGATCAGCCACGCGTTGAACGGTGAGATGACGCCGCCCACGTCGACCATCGCCTCCGACCGGATCGGTTCCACAGCGGCGGCGGTGCCGATCACCGCGCCGCCCATGGCGTCACCGTGTCCGTTGATGTACTTGGTCAACGAGTGGACCACGAGGTCGGCGCCGTGATCGAGCGGGCGGAACAGCGGCGGGGGAGTGAAGGTCGAGTCGACCATCAGCAGTGCGCCGCCGGCGTGGGCGATCTCCGCGAGGGCTGCGATGTCGGCGACTTTCGTGGTCGGGTTGGCGATCACCTCGGTGACGACGAGCCTGGTGTTCGGCCGCATCGCGCCGCGCACCGCGTCCAGGTCGGCGATGTCGACGAACGTCGCCTCGATCCCGTATTTGCGCGGAAGGAGTGACGTCCACAGCTTGTACGTCGCCTCGTAGGTGGCGTCGGCGACGACGACGTGGTCGCCGACCGACACGTGACCGAAGAACACCGCGTGCAACGCGGCGACCCCCGATGCGAGGGCGACGGCGTCCTCGCCGTGTTCGAGCGCTGTCAGCTTGTCCTGCAACGCGATCTGGTTGACGCCGGTGTTGCGTGTGTAGGTCAGGTGCTCAGGGTTGGACCAGTCCATCGTCGACGGGTCCGCGGGCAGGTGGTACGAGTTCGCCATGGTGATCGGCACGCGGATCGCACCGCCCTCGCCCTCGGCGTGATTGCCGCCGTGGACGCTCCACGTCTGCTCGCCGACGGTCGACGCGTCATGCTTGTCCGGACGCTGTGTCATCGGGTGTCCTCCCTGTCCGCGGAACCGCTGTCCGCTGAACCACTGCCGTGACCGCCCGGGCGCAGCGAACGGGCAGGCGGTGGAGCTTGTCGATCCGGAACCGGATGCGGGCCTCGGCCCACAGCCAGCATGTCGCGAACACCGCCACGGCCACCGTCATCGCCGTCGAGGCCGACCACGGGCGAGCGACGAGGACCGCGGGGACCGCGAGCAACGCCAAGGCCTGAATCACGTACGAGTCGAGGCTGCGAGAGCCGG
>JASLJL010000497.1 GCA_030152405.1 Gordonia sp. (in: high G+C Gram-positive bacteria)
TCCGCGCGGAGGCCGAGGCCGCGTACGACTGGTCCCGTCGCATGCAGCGGCCGGACGGGTCGTGGCCGATGGAGCTGCGCGAATCGAGAGTGATCGACCCCGGCGTCGACAGCAACTTCTGCGCGTACCTCGCGGTGGGCGTCTGGCACCACCACACCATCGTCGACGAGGTCGCGTTCCTGCGGCGGATGTGGCCGGCCGTGCGGGCGGGGATCGACCGGACGCTGTTGTTCGTCCGTGACGACGGGGCGTTCCGGTGGGCCGCCGACCATCGCACCGGCGACATGTTCGACACGGCACTGATCACCGGCAACTCGAGCATTCATTCGGCCCTGCGGTGTGCCGTGCAGATCGCGACGGTGCTCGACGAACCCGCGGCGCGTTGGGCACGAGCCGCCGACGATCTGGCCGACCTGTTCGACCGGTGGGTGGACGACCGCTCGGTGCTCGATCCCGCGTCGAACCATTCGATGGACTGGTACTACCCGGTGCTCGGCGGTGTGGTCCGCGGCGACGCGGGGTGCGCACTGATCGAGTCGAGGTGGTCCGACTTCGTCGTGGACGGTCTCGGCGCCCGGTGCGTGGACGACCATCCCTGGGTGACCGGCGCCGAGACGTGCGAGCTCGCGATGGCGGTGGAGGCGATCGGCGACACCGATCGGGCGGCCGCGCTGGTGGAGTCGATGCAGCATCTGCGCGACGACGACGGCTCGTACTGGACGGGCCTGGTGTTCTCCGACGGCAAGCGGTGGCCGGTGGAGAGGAGCTGCTGGACGTCGGCCGCGGTGGTCCTCGCGGCTGACGCGATCAGTCGTGCGACCCCGGGCAGCGGGATCTTCCGCGACATCGATCGCGGGGGTGTCCAGGCGGCTCCGCTTCGACTACGCTGACGTTATTGGACAAGTGTCCAGTCGGTCGTCCATTGACGGCGGATTCAACCCCGACTACTTCCGTGGAGGACTCTGTGGACTTCGGAATCGTGCAGTTCACCAGCGATCGCGGTCTCCGACCGCACGAGCTCGCGCCGCTCATCGAAGAGGCGGGATTCGCCGCCTACTACGTGCCCGAGCACAGTCACATCCCCACCAAGCGGGAAGCGGCGCACCCGCGCACCGGCGACGAGACGTTGCCCGACGAGCGGTACACGCGCACTCTCGATCCGTGGACGTCGCTCGCCTCGGCGGCGGCGGTGACCGAGCGGATCGAACTGTCCACGGCTGTCGCGCTGCCGGTGCAGTCCGACCCGCTCACTCTCGCGAAGACCCTCGCCACCCTCGATCACATCTCGCGCGGACGCGTCAGCATCGGCGTCGGCTTCGGCTGGAACCTCGACGAGCTGTCCGACCACCATGTGCCCGCCGGACGTCGTCGGACGATGCTCCGCGAGTACCTCGAGGCGATGCGCGCGCTGTGGACCCAGGACGAGGCCGAGTATCACGGAGAGTTCGTCGAGTTCGGCCCCAGCTGGGCGTTCCCGAAGCCGTCGCGACCGATCGGGGTGACCGTCGGCGCCGCGGGCACCGAGAAGAACTTCAAGTGGATCGCGCGCAGCGCGGACGGGTGGATCACCACACCGGGCGAGACCGACATCGACGACTCCGTCCGACTGCTGCAGCGGATCTGGGCCGACGCCGGACGTGAGGGACAGCCGCAGGTGGTGGCTCTCGACATGCGGCCGGACGCGGAACGCCTCGACCGCTGGCGCGAGCTCGGCGTCACGCGAGTCCTCTACGGCCTGCCCGACAAAGACGCCGACACCGCTCGCGCCTACCTCCAGAAGCTCGCGGGCAAACTCGCCCTCTGATCCTTCTGGCGGCGTGTGTGTGATGGCGGGTGGTTTCGACCGTCCTCCTCGCTGGCGCTCGTCGTCGGCTCAACCACCGAACGGAAGTGCGCCGCCGGTTCGATCGTCGGCTCGACCACCGATATGAAGTGCGCCGCCGGTGTTGGGTGCCGGGGTTTGTGATGGTGGTTGAGCCGGCGCTGAGGCGCTAGCCGAAGGGTCGTGTCGAAACCTGGTGAGGTTGGCGGGGAGGTGTCAGGAGCGCTGGAGGACGCGGAGGGAGCCGTGGACTTCGACTTCGGTGAACAGGCCGGAGTCGAGGGCCTGGCGGTAGATCTCGTACGGGGGACGACCGCCGTCGGCCGGATCCGGGAAGACGTCGTGAATCAGCAGCGCGCCGCCCGGGCGCACCCACTGCGCCCACCCGTCGTAGTCGTTCTGCGCGGCCTCCATCGAGTGGCCGCCGTCGATGAACACGAAGTCGGCTGCCTTTCCCCACACTCGGGCGGCCGCCGTCGACGGCGCCACCAGACCGAGAACGGTCTGCTCCAGTCGTGCGTCGAACATGGTCCGGCGGAACCGGGCCGCAGTGTCGAGCACGCCGGCGTGCGCGTCGACGAGCGCAGTGTCGTGATACTCCCAACCGGGCTGGTGCTCCTCCGAGCCGCGGTGGTGATCGACGGTGACGATCAAGGCTCCATGCCGTTCCGCCGCGTCGCCCAGATACACCGTCGACTTGCCGCAGTAGGTCCCGATCTCGACGCCGATGCCGACTGAATCATCTTGTGACAGATAGCGATCGGCGACGGAGTGAAGTGCGTCGGCCTCGTCGGACGGCATGAAGCCGGGGGCCTCGTCGGCGACGGTCCGACGCTCGTCGGGAAGGGTGTGGGCCTGTGTGCGCGAAGACATGAGTCGATCGTACGGGTGGCCTGGATTACAGCTACGGTGAAACCATGAAGGCTCAAATGATCGTCAGCGAGACCGGCCCCGCGGGTCTCGAACTCCAGGACGTGCCTGCCCCGCAGGCCGGACCCGGCCAGTATCTCGTCGACGTGCGGTCATGCGGCGTGTGCTTCCCGGACCTCCTGATGAGCCAGGGCAAGTACCAGCTCCGTCCACCGGTGCCGTTCACTCCCGGCACGGAGGTCTCGGGTGTCGTCACCGCGGCTCCGGACGGCGGAGCGTACTCGGTCGGCGACCGCGTGGTCGTCGCGTCGATGCTCGGCGGATTCGGCGAACAGATCGCCGTCGTCGAGCAGCAGCTGTTTCCGTTGCCCGACGTCCTGACGTTCGACGAGGGAGCTGCGCTCGGCATCAACTTTCAGACCGCGCTGTTCGCGTTGAAGCTCCGCGCGCAGACGGCGCCCGGCGAGGTCGTCGCGGTCCTCGGCTCGGCGGGCGGCGTCGGTGTCGCATCGATCCTGGTCGCGAAGGCGATGGGCGCCAAGGTGATCGCCGTGGTCCATCGCACGGGCCAGGAGGAGATGCTGCGGGGACTCGGCGCGGACGAGGTGGTGCAGCTGACCGACGGTTGGAAGGACAAGGTCCTCGACCTGTCCGACGGCGGCGTCGACGTGGTGATCGACCCCGTCGGCGGGGACGTGTTCGACGAGGCGCTGCGGACTGTCGCCGCCGACGGCCGGTACGTCGTGATCGGCTTCGCGGCCGGCGGCATCCCGACGGTGAAGCTCAACCGCGTCCTGTTCCGGAACATCGCCGTCGTCGGCGCCGCGTGGGGCGAGTACATCCGCACGCACCCCGACGTTCCCGGGCTGCTGCACGACGAACTCGTCGAGATGATCACGGCGGGAATGCGTCCCCCGGTCAATCACGTGTACCCGCTGGCAGACCTCCCGACCGCCCTCACCGACCTCGCGGAAGGTCGCGTCAAGGGCAAAGCCGTGGTGCGGATCTCGGAGTAGTCGGCCTACCTCGGAAGACTCGACTTCGCGTGGTGCGACGTCCGCTCGAAGGACGAATTCGTGCCACGCGAGTCGGGTACTTCCGCCAATATCCCCATACCTCCGGAATGTGACGGTCCTCACGCTACTGTTCGTCTCTAAGTCGAACGGACGGCGTGCCACACGCAGCCTCCAGGCGGCTTCGACGACCCGCGAGATCCCTCGTGGGTCAGGTCGACCTCCCACTTCCGAAGGGGCTCGTTTTGAAC
>JASLJL010000011.1 GCA_030152405.1 Gordonia sp. (in: high G+C Gram-positive bacteria)
CCGGGCTTCTTGAGTCCGCCTGCCATGCCGAAGCCCTTGGCCTTGCCTTCGGTGCCCTCGGTGACGGCAGCCGCCGTCGGAGCCGCGGTCTCGGCTGCCGGAGCCTCATCGGCGACCGGTGCTGCGGGAGCGGCTGCGGCCGGCGCAGCGGTTCCGGGCTTCTTGGCGCCGGGCTTCTTGAGTCCGCCTGCCATGCCGAAGCCCTTGGCCTTGCCTTCCGTGGCCTCGGTCGCGGCGGGTGCCGCAGTCTCGGCGGCAGCGGGAGCCGGTGCCGCGGGAGCAGCGGCGCCGGGCTTCTTGATGCCGCCGGGCTTCTTCAACCCGCCGCCCATCGCGAGCCCCTTCGCCGGTGCACCCGATGCCGGAGCGCCTGCTGCCGGAGCCTCAGACGCAGCCGGAGCGGCCGCGCCGCCGGGCTTCGGTGCGCCACCGGGCTTCTTGAGACCGCCCGGCTTCTTCAGTCCGCCACCCTTGGGGGCCAGACCCACCGCGGGCTTCGCCTCTGCGGGAGCAGCGGCGGCCTTGGCCGCGGGAGCCGCGGGCTTGGGAGCCGGGGCAGCCGCGACAGGCTCCGGGGTCGGAGCGGCGACGGGGATCGGGCCGAGGAAGTTTCCTCCGCGCTTGACCTCCTGGCGACCGCGGTTGACGCCTTCGAGCAGCATCTGAGCGACGTCGACGACCTCGACCTTGCCCTCGTCCTCGGTGCCGCTGAGCTGCGCGGTCACACCGTCGGTGAGCATCACTCGGCAGAACGGGCAGCCGGTCGCGATCTTCTTGGTGGTCTCGCCGGTGGGCGTGCTGGTGAGCGTGTCGAGCGCCTCGTCGACGCGGTCGACGTTGATGCGCTTGCCGATCTGCTCTTCCATCCACATGCGGGCACCGCCGGCGCCACAGCACATCGAACGTTCGCCGTGACGCGGCATCTCGGTGAGCTCGCCGCCGGCCGCGCCCATCAGCTCACGCGGAGCGTCGTAGACCTTGTTGTGACGTCCCAGGTAGCACGGGTCGTGGTAGGTCACGGCTTCGCCGCCGCCGATCGGCGCCACCGGGACGAGGCGCTTCTCGCGCACCAGGCGGTTGAGCAGCTGCGTGTGGTGGACCACCTCGTACTCGCCGCCGACCTGCGGGTACTCGTTGCCGAGCGCGTTGAAGCAGTGAGCACACGTGACGACGATCTTCTTGCGCTGCGTCGGAGCAGTCGCGAAGAGCTCGTTGAACGTCTCGATGTTCTGCTGAGCGAGCATCTGGAAGAGGAACTCGTTGCCGGCGCGGCGAGCGGAGTCGCCGGTGCAGGTCTCGCCTTCGCCGAGGACCAGGAAGTCGACTGCCGCGATGTCGAGCAGTTCGGCGACGGCCTTCGTGGTCTTCTTGGCGCGGTCCTCGTAGGCGCCGGCACAGCCGACCCAGAACAGGTACTCGTAGCCCTCGAACGATTCGACGTCCTTGCCGTAGACCGGGATGTCGATGTCGATCTCATCGATCCACGCGGTGCGCGCCGACGAGTTCTGGCCCCAGGGGTTGCCCTTGTTCTCGAGGTTCTTGAACATGCCTGCCAGCTCGGACGGGAAGTCCGACTCGATCAGAACCTGGTAGCGACGCATGTCGATGAAGTGGTCGACGTGCTCGATGTCGACCGGGCACTGCTCCACGCACGCACCGCAGGTGGTGCAGCTCCACAGTGCTTCGGCGTCGATGACCGCACCTGCCGGATCGCCGCCGAGCGAATCGCCGACGAGCTTGCGGTCGGCCTCGAGGCGCGCGGCCTCCGGGACGGCGGCCAGCTTCGCCTCGTCGACGTTGCCGTCGGCGTCGACCAGTCCGACCTCGTCTCCGCCGACGTCCTTGCGCCCTCCGGCGAACAGGTACGGGGCCTTGGCCTGGCCGTGGTCGCGGAGCGACATGATCATCAGCTTCGGCGACAGCGGCTTGCCGGTGTTCCACGCGGGGCACTGGCTCTGGCAGCGGCCGCACTCGGTACAGGTGGTGAAGTCGAGCCAGCCCTTCCAGCTGAAGTCCTCGATCTTGCCCGCGCCGAACGCGTCGACGTCGGGATCGGCGGTCTCCATGTCCAGGACCTTGCCCTGGCTCAACATCGGCTTCGCGGCGCCGAGGGCGACGCCGCCGTCGGACTCACGCTTGAAGAAGATGTTCGGGAACGCGGCGAAGCGGTGCCATGCGACACCCCAGTCGATGTTCACACCGACGACGGCCAGCCAGATCATGCCCGACATCAGCTTGACGACCGCGGCCACGGTCACGGCGTACACCGAGATGCCGTCGAAGAGCTGGGCGAAGTAGTGGGTGAAGAACGAGGTCCAGATCGGCGGATCCTCGATGCCCGAGGCGATCTTGAAGGTCTTCACGAAGATCATGCCGAGGCCCTCGATGAGGACGACGAGCTCGACGAAGTACGCGGCGCCGAAACGCGAGCCCGAGAAGCGCGACAGGCGTCCGGGCAGACGCGGGTGGTTCAGCTGCCGGATGATGATCATCGCAGTGATGCCGATCACCGTGCCGAGACCGAGGACCTCGTCAGCGAAGATGTAGACGTTCCAC
>JASLJL010000048.1 GCA_030152405.1 Gordonia sp. (in: high G+C Gram-positive bacteria)
AGCTGGCAAAGGCGTCGTTCTTGGGCACACAGTGGGCTCCGACGCGCTGTTCGCCTCGCGACACCGACGGTGGTGCCCTGAACTCGGGTGCGGGCCCGCTCGCCACGATCGACATCGAATCGGCCGCGCCGGCCGACGAGGACACGACGACCACGGTGTCGGCTCCGGGCGCCGCGACCAAGGGCGACGAGGTGACGCTGTCGGCCACAGTCGCGCCCAACCCCGGCGGCGGCACCGTTCAGTTCAAGGTCGACGGCAATGCTGTGGGTGCTCCGAAGTCGGTGACCGGTGGGAGCGCGTCGATTCAGCACACGTTCGCCACGACCGGGTCGCATGAGGTGACCGCGGTGTTCTCGGGCTCGACCGGTTTCAACGGCTCGACCTCGGCCGCCAAGACGGTCACCGTGAACGATCCGACTCCGGTCGACATCGACACGACGACCACCGTCACCGCTCCGGGTACGGCGACCGCAGGTGATGAGGTGACGCTGTCGGCGTCGGTGTCTCCGACTCCGCTCGGCGGCACGGTGCAGTTCAAGGTCGACGGTGACGCCGTCGGTGCTCCGAAGTCGGTCACTGCGGGCAACGCGTCCATCCAGCACACGTTCGCCACGGCCGGATCTCACGAGGTGACGGCGGTCTTCTCCGGATCGACCGGGTTCGGCGGTTCGACGTCGGCGGCCAAGACCGTCACCGTCAACGATCCGACACCTGCTGACGAAGACACCACCACGACGGTGACCGCGCCGTCGTCGGCGAACAAGGGTGACGCGGTGACGCTGTCGGCGACGGTAGCTCCGAACCCCGGTGGCGGCACTGTCCAGTTCAAGGTCGACGGAGATGACGTCGGTGCTCCGAAGTCGGTGACCGGTGGCAGCGCGTCGATTCAGCACACGTTCGCCACGACCGGGTCGCATGAGGTGACCGCGGTGTTCTCGGGCTCGACCGGTTTCAACGGTTCGACGTCGGCCGCCAAGACGGTGACCGTGAACGATCCGACGCCGACCGACGAGGACACCACGACCACGGTGTCTGCTCCTGCGACCGCCACCACGGGTGACGACGTGACTCTGACGGCCGTCGTCTCGCCGGCGCCGACCGGCGGCACGGTGCAATTCAAGATCGACGGCAGCGCCGTCGGTGCTCCGAAGTCGGTGACCGGTGGCAATGCGTCCATCCAGCACACCTTCGCCACCACCGGTGCGCATGAGGTCACGGCCGTGTTCTCCGGATCGAACGGATTCAACGGTTCGACGTCGGCACCGAAGACGGTCACCGTCTCGGCACCGGATCCGGGCGACGTGTCGACGACTCTGACCGTCTCGGCACCCGCTTCGGCACAGCCCGGCGCGTCAGTGACGCTGAAGGCCACGCTGACGCCGTCCACTGTGAACGGCGGCAAGGTGCAGTTCCAGGTCGACGGAACGGACGTCGGAGCACCGGCGACGGTCGTGAACGGTGAGGCGACGATGAACCACACGTTCGTCACGCCGGGCAAGCACACCGTCACCGCTGTCTACAGCGGAACCGACGGGTTCTCGGGCGCCATCTCGGGACCGAAGCTCGTCGACGTCGGCGGCAGCACCGACGGCGGCACCGGTTCGCTCGATTTCGGCAGCCTGAACATGTCGGCAGCGGACGTGGTTCGTTCGCTGTTCTGATCCCGCTGACTGGGTGACCTAGACACGGGCGCCGTGGACTGAGGTCCGCGGCGCCCGTGTCGATCTGGTCAGGGGAACTCGATGGCAGATTGACCGACGAGAGAGGGCCTCCTACGAATCGCAGGAGGCCCTCTCGTCGTTCAGTGGGTCACGGCGCCCAGGTGCGAGCGCCTTCGGCCGCTTCTTCGGCAGGCGCCGCGGCGCGGTGCGCACGGTTCACCGCCGACACGACGGCCCGCAGGCTCGCCGTGGTGATCGACGGCGCGATGCCGACGCCCCACACGATCTCGCCGTCCACTTCGGCTTCCACGTACGAGACCGCGTTGGCGTCGTCGCCCGCCGTCAGCGCGTGCTCGGAGTAGTCGAGGACGCGGACGTCGTAGCCGACTGTCGAGATGGCGTGGACGAACGCGGCGAGCGGGCCGTTGCCTGCGCCGACGATCTCCTTCTCCACTCCGTCGACCTTGACGATCGCCGAGATCTGATCTTCGCCGCCGTCCTCTTCGGCGGCGTCCACCCGCTGGCGGATCCGTTCGAGCGGAGTGATCGGCTCCAGGTACTCCTGCGAGAACACGTCCCAGATGGCCTTGGCGTTCACCTCGCCGCCCTCGCCGTCGGTGATCTTCTGGATCTCGCGGCTGAACTCGATCTGCAGGCGACGCGGCATGTCCATGCCGTGGTCGGCCTTCATGATGTAGGCGACGCCGCCCTTGCCCGACTGGCTGTTGACGCGGATGACGGCCTCGTAGTTGCGGCCGACGTCCTTGGGATCGATCGGCAGGTACGGAACCTGCCACAGGATGTCGTCGACGTCCTTGTCCTGAGCATCGGCGTCGATCTTCATCTGGTCGAGGCCCTTGTTGATGGCGTCCTGGTGGCTGCCGGAGAACGCGGTGTACACCAGGTCGCCGCCGTAGGGGTGACGCTCGGGGACGTTCAACTGGTTGCAGTACTCGACGGTGCGACGGATCTCATCGATGTCGGCGAAGTTGATCTGTGGGTCGACGCCGCGGCTGAACATGTTCATGCCCAGCGTCACCAGGCAGACGTTGCCCGTGCGCTCACCGTTGCCGAACAGGCAGCCCTCGATGCGGTCCGCGCCCGCCGCGTAGCCGAGTTCGGCTGCGGCGACGCCTTCACCACGGTCGTTGTGGGGATGCAGGCTCAGAATGATCGAGTCGCGACGCTCCAGGTTGCGGCTCATCCACTCGATGGAATCGGCGTAGACGTTCGGCGTCGCCATCTCGACGGTGGCGGGCAGGTTGATGATCAGCGGCTTCGCGGGGGTGGGCTTGATGACGGCGGAGACGGCGTCGCACACCTCCTTCGCGTAGCTGAGCTCGGTGCCGGTGTAGCTCTCGGGGGAGTACTCGTACCGCCAGTTGGTGTCGGGGTACTTCTTCTCCTCCTCCAGGCAGAGGGCCGCGGCGTCGGTGGCGATCTTGGTGATCGCCTCCTTGTCGGCGCGGAACACCACACGACGCTGCAGCACCGACGTGGAGTTGTAGAAGTGAACGATCACGTTCTGCGCGCCGGCGCAGGCCTCATAGGTACGCGCGATCAGTTCGGCGCGTGCCTGGGTCAGCACCTGAATGGTGACGTCGTCGGGGATCGCGCCGTCCTCGATGATCTCGCGGACGAAGTCGAAGTCGGTCTGGCTGGCCGACGGGAATCCGACCTCGATCTCCTTGTAGCCCATGCGGACCAGGAGATCGAACATGCGGCGCTTGCGGGCCGGGCTCATCGGATCGATCAGCGCCTGATTGCCGTCGCGCAGGTCGACGGCGCACCACATCGGGGCGCGATCGATCACCTTGTCGGGCCAGGTGCGGTCGGGCAGCGAGATCTTCTCGACCTCGTCTTCGAAGCTGCGGTAGCGGTGGACGGGCATCGCGGAATTGCGCTGCGGGTTCCAGCTCGGCTGTCCGTCAGGGATGGGGCCGGAGGGCTCGACGATGCGGCTCGGTCCGGAAGTGAATGCGTCGGCTGGTGCCATTTTCGGTCAATCTCCTTCTGAAATAAGGATGGGGTTGACCGGCGCGTGAAGAGGCCCCGCGACGGAGGGCCGGTCGGATCAGACCCCGCCGCGGCAACCGAGAAGGAGTGCACGCTGCATGGCTTCACGATAGCACCCGGCCCGTCGGACCGGCCGGGGACCGTCGTGCTCGGCGGGCTCGGCAGTACGTCGGATCTGCGGAGACGGGCGGAGTTGCGTCGGGTGCGCCTTTCACAGGATTGACAGGAACCTGTACGGAGATCGCCAGCAGAGCCCAGGTTTCGGGCGTCTACCTTCGGCGGCGTCGAGCGACACCGCTCGGCGTCCAGCCCGAAAGGATCTGATTCACATGCGAGTACTCACACGGGTAGCAGGAGGCGCCGCGGTCGCCGCGGGCGCCACGGCGATGCTGTTCGCAGGGCCGGTCGCGGGAGCCGCCTCGGCCGCTCCGAGCACGGCCAAGCATGCGCCCGCGCCGACGACCAAGGTGCCTGGCACCAGCTGCACCCTCGCTCAGGTGGAGAAGGCGCTCGCCAAGGAGGACCCGGCGCTCTGGAAGAAGCTGAACGCCGACCCCAAGGCCAAGCACCGGTTCGAGGAGTGGGCCACCAGGGCCGAGCATCACAAGCGCGGAGACAAGAAGGCGCACGGGGACAAGAAGGCGCCCGGCAAGACTGAGCACGGCCGGAAGACGCACCCGAAGCCCACGGCGGCGCAGATCGCCGCCCGCAAAGCGGAGCGCAAAGCGGTGGAGACCGCGAAAGCGACCTGCGGTCGTTTCTGACCTCCGTCGGTCGACGGCCGTCTGATCGGCGGCCGTCGATCGAGTCAGTGCGATCCGTGCTGAACGCGCGTCGATCCACGCATGACGACGATCACCACGACCGCGAGGACGGCCAGAAGCGAACCGCCGGCGATCGCGGCGGCGTGCAGACCGTCGACGAAGGCGTCGCGTGCGGCGTCGGCGACGGCGCCGGTGTCCCCGTAGAGGTGCAGGGTCTCGCCGAGCGAGTCGGCGAATCCGTACCCGTCGTCCTTCGACAGGAACACGGCGGTGGCGAGCGACCCGAGCAGCGCGAGCCCGAGTGCGGTGCCGAGCTCGAAGCTGGTCTCGGAGATTCCCGAGGCTGCGCCGGACTTCTCCGGGGGCGCCGACCCGACGACGACGTCGGTCACGAGGGAGAACTGGATGCCGAAGCCGACGCCTGCGAGCGCGGTCAGCACCAGGTAGATCCACAGGTCGCTGGTCTGCGTGAGCGACACCAGGCCGATGGTCGCGACTGCCGCGATGAGGACGGACGCGGCGAGGGCCCACCGCACACCCACCTTGCGAGTCAAGCGGTCGGCGTAGATCGAGAAGAACGCGACCGTGATCGCCATCGGAATGCCCGCGAGCGCAGCGTCGAGCACGTCGAATCCCAGCACCGACTGGAGATACAGGTTGGTGAGATAGGCCAGGCCGCCCTGCGTCATCATTCCGACGAGGGCTATCGCGAGCGACGCGCTGAACGTCGCATTCTTGAACAGACTGAGGGTGAGCAGCGGTGACGGTGTGCGCGTCTCATGCCACAGGAACG
>JASLJL010000166.1 GCA_030152405.1 Gordonia sp. (in: high G+C Gram-positive bacteria)
TCGCGAAGCTCCGTACGCGAATCGCTGACCTCAAGGATCGTCCGGACATTCCGGTGCCGACCCTGCCGACGCTCGCGACGGTGAAGCCGACGACCCCGTCGAACACCGATGAGCCGACCGAGCCGAGCGACACGGACGATCCGACTCCGTCGTCGACCACCAAGACGTCGAAGCCGTCATCGTCCACCACCAAGTCGTCGGCCCCGAAGCCGTCGACGACGATCGTGAAGCCGCCGCCGGCGTCGTTCACCTTCACCATTCCGGTGCCGATCGGCTGACATCGCACCCCGGGGGTTCGAAGACGAGGCCACCGCGCTCAGAGCGCGGTGGCCTCGTTCGTTCTCAGATCTCGGGTCAGATGCGGGGTTCGTTGTACCGGAACACCGCGTCGGCGTATCCGCGGCAGTAGTCCCACGTCACGTAATCCTCGGGATGCGGGTCGACGGCGGGCTCGTGCGGACGGATGGTTCCGTCCTGCAGGAGCTGACGCAGGTTGGCACGCAACATGTCCCAATCGTGGTAGTGGTCCTCGTTGCAGTCCTCGCACACCACCACCAGGCCGAGGACGCCGCGCGGAGCGAGCAGACGCTCGTACACGTCCAGGTCGGCGAGGTCCTCTTCGACGGCGAGACGTTCGCCGTCGTCCAACGGGATGCCCGGATCGAGTCCCTCGAGTGCCGCTGCGGGGTCACTCGGGTCGTCGGCGAAGGGGTCCGGCGGAAGTCCGGGGAATTGGTCATGCACACTTCCACCGTAGCCGATGGACGGGGGGAAACTCTTCACCGTCGGATACTCGGTACGATGGGGAAATGACGCACGTTCGCACTGGTGGAGATGATCCCGGCAAAGTCGCAATGCTGGGCCTGACTTTCGATGACGTCCTGCTGCTTCCGGCGGCGTCTGAGGTGGTTCCGAACGCTGTCGACACGTCGTCGCAGCTGACCCGCGAGATCTCGCTTCGGGTGCCCCTGGTGTCGTCGGCGATGGACACCGTCACTGAGGCCCGCATGGCGATCGCGATGGCCCGTGCCGGTGGCATGGGCGTCCTGCATCGCAACCTCTCGGTGGAGGCGCAGGCCGCCGCGGTCGAGACCGTCAAGCGGTCCGAGGCCGGCATGGTGACCAACCCGGTCACGTGCCTGCCGACCGACACTCTCGCCGACGTCGACGAGACCTGCGCCCGCTACCGGATCTCGGGTCTTCCCGTGGTCAACGAGTCGGGCGACCTGGTCGGCATCATCACCAACCGCGACATGCGTTTCGAGGTCGACCAGCAGCGCGCCGTCGCCGACGTCATGACGCGTTCGCCGCTGATCACCGCGCAGGAGGGCGTGTCCGCGGAGGCCGCGCTCGGTCTGCTGCGCCGCCACAAGATCGAGAAGCTGCCGATCGTCGACGGCAACGGCAAGCTCACCGGCCTGATCACGGTCAAAGACTTCGTGAAGACCGAGCAGCACCCCGACGCCACGAAGGACGCCGACGGTCGACTGCTCGTCGGCGCCGCAGTCGGTGCCGGTGACGAGGCGTGGACCCGTGCGATGGCTCTCGCCGACGCAGGCGTCGACGTTCTCGTCGTCGACTCGGCGCACGGCCACTCGCGCGGTGTGCTCGACATGATCGGCAAGCTCAAGGCCGAGATCGGCGGCCGCGTGCAGCTGATCGGCGGCAACGTCGCCACCCGCGGGGGAGCACAGGCGCTCATCGACGCGGGCGCCGACGCCGTCAAGGTCGGTGTCGGTCCCGGCTCCATCTGCACCACGCGCGTCGTCGCAGGTGTCGGTGCGCCGCAGATCACCGCGATCCTCGAGGCGTGCGCAGTCGCCAAGGCCGCCGGTGTGCCGGTGGTCGCCGACGGCGGACTGCAGTACTCGGGCGACGTCGCCAAGGCGCTCGCCGCAGGCGCGTCGACGGCCATGCTCGGGTCGCTTCTCGCCGGAACGGCGGAGTCGCCCGGCGAGCTGATCCTCGTCAACGGCAAGCAGTTCAAGAGCTACCGCGGCATGGGTTCGCTCGGCGCGATGCAGGGCCGTGGCCAGGGCAAGTCGTACTCCAAGGACCGCTACTTCCAGGACGACGTCCTCGCCGAGGACAAGCTCGTCCCCGAGGGCATCGAAGGTCGAGTGCCGTTCCGCGGTCCGCTCAGCCAGGTGATCCACCAGCTCACCGGTGGTCTTCGCGCGGCGATGGGCTACACCGGCGCTCACACGATCGCCGAGCTGCAGCAGGCGCAGTTCGTGCAGATCACCGCGGCCGGGCTCAAGGAGTCGCACCCGCACGACATCACTCTCACGGCCGAAGCGCCGAACTACTACACCCGCTGACCGCGGTTCACCTTCAAGAAAGGGCGCAACGTTGCGTGACCTCGTCGAGTTCGGCATGGGCCGGACGGCTCGTCGGACGTACGAACTGGAAGACATCTCGATCGTCCCGTCCCGTCGGACGCGTTCGTCGAAGAACGTGTCGACGGCCTGGCAGATCGACGCCTACCGTTTCGGCGCTCCGATCCTGAACCATCCGACCGACGCTCTCGGCTCGCCCGAGGCCGCGATCGAGATGGGTCGCCTCGGTGCGCTGGGCGTGCTCGACGGCGAGGGTCTGTGGGCGCGCCACGAGCGGGTCGAGGACAAGCTCGCCGAACTCGTCGACATCGCCGAGAACGACGCCGACCCGGCCGCCGCCGTTCGTCACCTGCAGAAGCTGCATGCGGCGCCGATCAATCCCGACCTGCTCGCCGCGGCGGTTCGCCGAGTGCGCGACGCCGGTGTCACCACCGCTGTCCGGGTGAGCCCGCAGCACGCCGCAGAGCTTGCTCCGACTGTGATCGCCGCCGGCGCGGAGATCCTGGTGGTGCACGGCACGATCATCTCGGCCGAGCACGTGGTGCTGGTGGACCGCGGCGACGACGAGCTCGTCGCCGAGCCGCTGAACCTCAAGACGTTCATCTCCGATCTCGACATCCCGGTGATCGCGGGCGGCGTCCACGATCACCGCACGGCGCTCCATCTGATGCGCACGGGTGCTGCCGGTGTGATCGTCGGATACGGCTCCACCGAGGGCGCGACGACCACCGGTGAGGTGCTCGGCATCGGTGTCCCGATGGCGACCGCCATCGCCGACGCGGCCGCCGCCCGTCGCGATTACCTCGACGAGACCGGTGGCCGGTACGTCCACGTGATCGCCGACGGTGACATCCACACCTCGGGCGATCTGGCCAAGGCCATCGCCTGTGGCGCGGACGCCGCCGTCCTCGG
>JASLJL010000278.1 GCA_030152405.1 Gordonia sp. (in: high G+C Gram-positive bacteria)
GATCGCGCCCTGACTGCAGGTGCCGCGCAGCGCCGAGATCGTCGTCGCCTTCGACGTCGACGGGGTCACCGAGCGGGGGCACGCGGCCGCGGCGTCGGCCGTCGCGGGGACGGCGAGCAGCCCCGCCGTCGCCGCGCACGAGGCGACCATCACTGAGAGAGTCTTGCGAGAGAACATGATGGCCTCCGAATCGCCGGTGATCCCCGAACTGCGTCCAGTCTGCGCTCATTCCGCGTTCTTGGACAGACCCGCGGATCGCTCACATGGTGAACGTCAGCCGCGCCGCGACCGGAAGGTGCGCAGGCGGAGACTGTTCGCCACCACGAACACCGAGGACAAGGCCATCGCCAGACCTGCCATCATCGGGTTCAGCAGCGCGGCGGCTGCGAGCGGAAGAGCCGCGACGTTGTACGCGAAAGCCCAGAACAGGTTGCCCTTGATCGTGGCGAGCGTCTTTCGCGACAGTGCGATCGCGTCGACGACGGCCCACAGGTCGCCGCTGACGAGGGTCAGGTCGCCTGCTTCGATGGCGACATCCGTCCCGGTCCCCATGGCGAGGCCGAGATCGGCCGAGGCGAGCGCAGCGGCGTCGTTGACGCCGTCTCCGACCATCGCGACCACTCGGCCCGACGACTGGAGTCGAGCGATCGCCTCCACCTTGCCTTCCGGGCGGACTCCCGCGATCACGTCGTCGATACCGACCTGCGCGGCGACGTGACGTGCGGCGCCCTCGTTGTCACCGGTCAGAAGCACCGGCCGCAGACCCATGCGCTTCAGTTCCGCGATGGCGGCCGCCGAGGTCGGCTTCACCGTGTCCGCGACGACGATCACTCCCGCCACCGTGTCCAGGTAACTGACGACAACGGGTGTCGCACCGCGTGCCGCGGCCTCGTCGACAGCGTTCGCGAGACGTTCGTCGAGCTCGCCGAGAGCGTCCGACGGTCGGGTCACCGAGACGCGGAGACCGTCGATGAAGGCCGACACTCCGGCGCCGGCGAGGTTCGTGAACTCCCGGACGTCCGGTCGAGGACCAGGCGCGGAGACTGCACGCTCGACGATCGCGCGGCCGATCGGATGCTCCGACCCCGCCTCGACCGCCGCGGCGTGCGCGAGGAGATCATCGAGGTCGACGCCGTCGGCCGGGATCACGTCGGTCACGGCCATCTCGCCGGTCGTGACGGTGCCGGTCTTGTCGAGGGCGACGGTGTCCACCCGGCGTGTGGACTCGAGCACTTCGGGGCCCTTGAGCAGGATCCCGAGTTGAGCACCTCGACCGGTGCCGACCATCAGCGCGGTCGGCGTGGCGAGTCCGAGGGCGCACGGGCAAGCGATGACCAGCACCGACACCGCGGCGGTGAAGGCGAGGGCCGGACCACCGCCCACGCCGAGCCAGAAGCCGAGAACGCCCACGGCGATCGCGATGACCGTCGGAACGAAGTACGCCGAGACCCGGTCGGCGAGTCGCTGGACCTCCGCTTTACCGGCTTGTGCGTCGGCGACCATCTTGGCCATGTGGGCGAGCGCGGTGTCCGCACCGACCGCCGACGCCTCCACTTCGAGACGTCCATGAGCGTTGACGGTGCCCCCGACCACCCGATCGCCGACTGCGACCTCCACCGGGACCGATTCGCCGGTCAGCATCGACTGATCGACGGCGGACGCACCGGACACGACCACCCCGTCCGTGGCGACCTTCTCGCCAGGGCGGACGACGAACCGCTCCCCGACCGCCAGGTCGGCGACGGGCACCGTCATCTCACGGCCGTCTCGGACGACGGTCACGTCTTTCGCCCCCACTTCGGCGAGCGCACGCAGTGCGTCGCCGGCACGGAGCTTGGACCGCTTCTCGAAGTATCGCCCGGCGAGCAGGAACGTCGTGACGCCCGCGGCGGCTTCCAGATAGATGTTGCCTGATCCGTCGCCCCGCGAGGCGATCAAATCGAAGCCGTGTCGCATGCCGGGAACTCCCGCGTCGCCCCAGAACAGGGCGTAGACGGACCACCCGAACGCGGCGATCGTGCCGACCGAGATCAGGGTGTCCATCGTGGTGGTGCCGTGGCGCGCGCCCGCGAACGCGGCGCGGTGGAACGGCAGTGCGCCCCACACGACGACGGGCGCGGCGAGCGTCAACGACAGCCACTGCCAGTTGGTGAACTGCCAGGCCGGGACCATCGCGAGCGCGATCACCGGGACGGTCAGGACCGCGGAGACGATGAGTCGCTGCCGGAGCGCCGCCACTTCTACTTCTGCACGCGTGGGCGGGGCGTCCGCCGCGTCGGCGGGCTCGGCCGAGGGCGGCCGGACCGGCTCGGCGTCGTATCCGGCGCCGCGGACGGCGTCAATCAGCTCCGCAGTCGTCACCGACTCGTCGTGCGTGACGTGAGCCTGCTCGGTCGCGTAGTTGACGGTCGCGGCGACACCGTCGAGCTTGTTGAGCTTGCGTTCGATTCGGTTGGCGCATGACGCGCACGTCATGCCGATCAGTTCCAGATCGATCTCGCGCTCAGCAGTGGCCTGCTGCGTCATCACTCCATCCCTTCGTGTGTCTGTGTGGTGTGCCCGTGCGGTGGCGTCGGATCGGTCTCCCACGGTCCGACGGCGCGTCCGATGCCGAACAGGGCGGCGAACACCGTCGCGAGTCCGGCGGCGAACACGGCGATCCGCACGCCCGGTCGCGACAGCGCGGTCATCGGACCGAGTAGCCGGCTTCGGCGACTGCTGCGCCGACGGCGGCCGGATCGAGTGCATCGTCGCTCGTGATGTCGACGC
>JASLJL010000168.1 GCA_030152405.1 Gordonia sp. (in: high G+C Gram-positive bacteria)
GACGGACACACCGCGGCGTGCCAGGCCCGCGGCCAACTCGTCCGCGATGTCGTCGAAGTACCCGCCGAACGGCCGCTGCGAGTTCCCCGGCAGGTTGACCTGCGCGATCATCCGGCCGTAGCCGGAGGTGTCGCCGGTTCCACCTGCTCCGAACAATCCGTGACGGGCGCCGATCACATCGCCGTTCATCGCAGCAGCCCGGTGAACTCGATGGTCGGCCTCGCCGACAGGGCGGCCTCCTCGGCGGCGCGGATCGCCTCCTCGCGATGCACTCCGAGCGGCATCGCGCCGATCTGCTCGTGGAGCGTGAGGATCGCGTTGAGCAGCATCTCGGGGCGCGGCGGACAGCCGGGCAGGTAGATGTCGACGGGCACGATGTGATCGACGCCCTGGACGATCGCGTAGTTGTTGAACATGCCGCCCGACGAGGCGCAGACACCCATCGCGAGCACCCACTTGGGTTCGGCCATCTGGTCGTAGATCTGCCGCAGCACCGGGGCCATCTTCTGGCTGACGCGACCGGCGACGATCATCAGGTCGGCCTGCCGCGGCGACGCTCGGAACGCCTCCATGCCGAATCGGGCGAGATCGTAGCGACCCGACGTGGTCGCCATCATCTCGATGGCGCAGCAGGCGAGGCCGAACGTGGCGGGCCACAACGATCCCTTGCGCATGTATCCGGCGAGCTCCTCTACTGTCGAGAGCAGTACTCCGCCCGGGAGCTTCTCTTCGATTCCCACAGTTCTAGTCCCACCTGAGTCCGCCCCGGCGCCACTCGTAGGCGTAGGCGACGGACACGTTGACGATGAAGAGCGCGACGGCCAGCAGGCCGAACCATCCGAGGGTGTGCGAGGCGACGGCCCACGGATAGAGGAAGACGATCTCGATGTCGAAGATGATGAAGAGCATCGCCGTCAGGTAGTACTTCACCGGGAAGCGCTGAACCATGTCGGCGGCGGGTGGGAGCGGCTCGATTCCGCATTCGTAGGCGGCGAGTTTGGCCGCGTTTCGACGCTTCGGACCGACGATCGACGCGATGACCACGGAGACGATCGCGAAGGCGGCGGCGATCGCGGCGAGAACCAGGATCGGTGCGTACGCATTCATCCGCTGGAGCCTCCCACTGTGTGACCTAAGGCACACCCTACTCACGGAATGGTGTGTGCCGTGGGAGCTTTCGGCTTAAACCGAGGTGAACACACTTTCCAGCGCGGGCGCCGGGTCGACGGCGGTCGACACGTTGGCCGCGGTGATCACGGCGGCGGCGAGAGCGCCCAGGACGAGTGCCGCGACGTAGGCGCGGGAGACGGCGACCGCACGTGTGGACGACCGTGCGCGGCGTCGCCACGCCGAGACCGCGAGGACGGTCAGCGCGGCGGCGGTGACGCCGGCGGTCGCCGCCATCACGAGGTGGTAGCGCCCGAAGTCGTCGACCATCGCGGACAGGTCGGACGGTGGAGCGCCGTCGACGGGGACCGCGGACAACAGCGACGACCGGGGCACGAACGCGCCTTGGATGTTCGCGGTGAGAAGCAACGCCGCCAACCCGGTGAGCACCGTCGATCCGATGACCGCCGCGCCCGCGACGACGTCGCCGAGTCCGGGTCCGCCGCTCCGCGCGACGAACCGTCGCGCCAGACGACGGGTCAGCACGACCGCAGAGACGAGGAGCATCCCGGCGATGGCGGCCTTGACCGTGTGGAAGCGCGTCCAGTACGCCGCCAGGTCGTCGAGCGCGGACGTCGAGCCGGACCAGAACGACGCGAACGCCTGCTGTGCTGCGTCGGGGAGACGGTCGCGCTGCAGGGGCGTCGCGCCCGCCAACCGTGCGGGAGCGGCGAACACGGCGACCGTGAGCACTGCGGTGAGGGCGGCCAGACCGGCTGTCCCGCCGGCGTCGCCGCGCAGTGTGTCGATCGCCGTCGACGGGGCGGATGGAGGGCGCGGCGCATCGAAACGGTGCGCAAAAGCGTAGGTCATCGGTTCATCATCGCAGCAGCGAGACGACTGTGCGCGCGAGTTCCCTCGGGTCGACGGGCACCTGTGCGACTGCGTCGGCGCGAGACCAGTCGGCCAACCATCGGTCGGCCTGCCGGGCGACGAGCACCACCAGGGGCGGACACGGGTCGTACTCGTCGCGGATCTGCCTCGCCATGCCCATGCCGCCGGCCGGAGCGGCTTCGCCGTCGAGGATCGCGACGTCGACGGTTCCGGTGTCGAGGTGCGACAGCAGTACCGGCGCGGTGGCGACCTCGACGCATTCGAGGTCGGGGAGTTCCGGGTGCAGCCGCTCGCCGAGCGCCCCGATCACCTGCTCTCGAGTGCCCGCGTCGTCGGAGTACACGACGACCCGCAGTGTCACCTTGTCCTGTGTCGCGCTCACGAATGCGACCCTACCGGCCTGTCTTCTCGCGCGGTCCCGGATCGTCGGGGCTAGCCCTTGTCGAGCACCTGGACGCCGGCGCGGGACAGACCGCGGTGGTCGTAGTACCAGTTGACTCCCACACCGAGGGCGACGCCGATGGCGAGTCCGGCGACGGTCATGACGAGACCGTGCGTGAGGCCCGCGCTGCCGCGGGCGTCGAAGTACAGGATCGCGCGGATGCCCATGTACACCTGGTGCAGCGGCTCGAACGACGACAGCCAGGCGAAGAAGCCGGGCACCGCCTCGATCGGCGTCGTCGCGCCCGCGGACGGCAGGCCGAGGAAGATGAACACGAACATGTTGATCAGCAGGCCGATGGTGCCGAACGCCGAGACCACGGCGAGCGCGGTCACGCCGACCGCCGCCGCCGCCAGCGAGCTGAACAACCACAGCGCCCACGGATGGTCGATCGGCATGTCGAGCGCGGAGGCGATGCCCAGGTACACCGCGGACACGACGAGGCTGGTGACGACCATGATCGCCCATTTGATCAACAGCACTCGGAGTCGGTTGAGCCCGATCGCCTTGCGGACCACCACACGCGGACCGATCTCCGACGGGATGTAACCGAGGGTGGAGTCGACGAGTGAGTTGATCAGCATCGCGCCGGTGAAGCCCGCGAGCAGCACCAGCAGGGCGAAGTAGAACGCCGACAGACCCATGCCGGTACCGGTCGGGAGCGGTTGGAAGGCGGTCGTGACGATGTCTATCGGTGCCGACAGCACGATCGACGCGGTGCCGGTGATGGTCACCGGTGGGACGGCGGCCGCGGCCTGTTTGGTGACCGCATCGGTCAACCGCAGGCCGAGCTGCTTGTTCATCTCGGCGAGCGCCCCCTTGCTCAACGCCGTGACCAGAGAGCTTCCCAGGGTTCCGGACCGAGGGTTTGTGTAGACGATGATCTGGGGACGCTCGACGGCGTTCGCCGTGACCGATCCTTCGGCGAGGGCGAGAGTCTTCGCCGTGAAGTCGGCCGGAACGCGGATCGCTCCGTAGACCTTCCCGTCGCTCAGCTTCTCCTGCGCGTCGTCCCAGCTGAGGTCCTCGAGGGACGCCTTGTCGGGGTCGACCTCCTTCTTGACGGTCGCCTCCATCTGGGCGCCGAAGTTCTGCTGTGCGCCAGTCGGGTCGACGGCGCCCTTGTCGTCGTTGACGACGGCGATCGGGAACGACGACAGGTTGCCCGCCGGGTCGAGGATGCTGCCCAGGTACAGGCCCGCCATCGCGGACATGGCCACGAGCACCGCGATCACCGGCGCGATCCACAGGCGCCAGGAACGGAGGACACCGTGTCTGTGGTCGGTCTCCGCGACGGGCTCGTCGGCTGTCGGTTGGGGCTGATCTGTGTCGGCGTCGGTCACGCATCGATGGTAATTGCAACGCGCTGCAACCCTGGCGTCGATCCGTCCGTCGGTCCTAGCGTGTCGACATGAGAGCAGCGCGATACCACGACAGAAACGACATCCGCATCGAAGACGTTCCGGAGCCGATGATTCAGCCCGGCACGGTGGCGATCGACGTCGGGTGGTGTGGCATCTGCGGCACCGACCTGCACGAGTTCCTCGAGGGGCCGATCTTCATCCCTCCGTCGGGGTGTCCGCACCCCATCTCCGGGGAGTCGGCGCCGGTGATCATCGGCCACGAGTTCTCGGGAACCGTCACCGCGCTCGGTGAGGGAGTCACGGATCTCGCGGTCGGCGAGAATGTCGTCGTGGAGCCGTACATCATCGGCGACGACGTCGACACGGGTCCCGGC
>JASLJL010000172.1 GCA_030152405.1 Gordonia sp. (in: high G+C Gram-positive bacteria)
CGACCGACGTCCCAGATGAACGACATGCGTTCGAGGACGGCGGGCTCGTCGTCGAGCAGGCGGGCACGGACCATCCTTCAATCCAGGCACGTCGCCGACGACGACCTCGCCCGACGGCTCGAGATCGAGCCCGGCGACGCCGTGCTGACGATCGTCCGTGCCCGCCTGCTCGACGACGAGCCCGCCGTCCTCGAACGCATGTCGTTCATCTGGGACGTCGGTCGGGTCCTGATGGAGTTCGACCCCGATTCCGGATCGATCAACCGCTTCATGATCGATCGGGGCGTCGACCTGTACAGCTCCAGTCACGAGGTCGACGCAGTCGCGGCCTCCGCTGAGGATGTGGAGCATCTCGGGATGACATCCGGCGCGCCGATGCTGCGCGTCCGGCGCACCACCGAGGACTCGACCGGTCGGGTGATCGAGTTCGCCGAGGACCGCTACGTGCCCGGGCAGTGCGCCATCAGCATCACCAATCGCCTGACCGCCGCGGGCGGCAGGAGTCACATCCGCCTGGCATGACGCCGGGCCGCATTCGAGGAGAACTCGTCCCATGATCGAACTCGCCGCATTCGACATCGCCGGAACCACCGTGGACGACGGTGGAGCGGTCTACGACGCGCTGCGTCGCAGCGTCGAAGAACTCGGCGCGACGGTGTCCGACGCGGATCTGTCGCACTGGATGGGGACCGACAAGGTCACCGCGATCGACAATCTGGCGCGGCTGGGCGGCGTCACCATCGGGCGCGACGAGGTGCTCGGCGCCTTCGCGCGATTCCAGGAGGTGTTGTCCGAGAGCTACCGCACCCATCCGCCGCGCGCGATCCCCGGCGTCGAGGAGCTCATCGCCCGTCTGCGAGGCGCGGGTGTGAAGGTCGCGCTGACGACCGGGTTCGATCGGGCCGTCGTCACTCCGCTGTTGGCGTCGCTGGGGTGGACGGTGGGCGGCGACGGCATGGCTCTCGACGCGGTGGTGACCACCGACGACGTGCCGGCGGGAAGGCCGGCGCCGTACATGATCTTCCGTGCGATGGAGGCGACCGGCGTCGTCGACGTCCGGGCCGTCCTCGCCGCCGGAGACACGGCGGTCGACGTTCAGGCGGCCAATCACGCCGGTGCGATCTCGGTCGGCGTCCTCACCGGTCAGACGCCTGCGGAGACGCTCGAGTCGAATCACGCAGATCACGTTCTCGACAGCGTGGTCGACGTCGTCAAGATCTCCGGCGTCTTGTAGGCACCCCACGCGCCTCCACTCCTTCGCCCACGGGTGTTGACAGTGCTCACATTGCGCCCTACGCTCTGTGTTAGCACTGTAAACATACGTGATCGAAGGAGTGCCCCATGTCAGTCGAGGTCGAACTCGGAAATCGAACAGTCTCGGTACCGAAGGGTGGTCTGTACGACCGATACCGGATGGAGACCGATCTCGACGAGGTCGAACGCGACACGCGCGTCGAGTCGGTCGACTTCTTCCGGAAGCTCCGCAAGACACGCGTCGAATCGCCCATCGGACCGACCCTCACCCCGAACTTCTACTACGCGATGTCATCGGCACGCGTCACGATGCTGGCCCCGACGGCGGCCATCCGCGACCGGATTCCGGCCGAGCTCACTCCGCTGGAGGTGATGCCGGGCGTCGGCATCGCGTCGGTGATGTTCTTCCGCTACGACGTCTGCGACATCGACTTCTACACCGAGGCCGCCGTCGGAGTCGCCGTCCGACCCGCGCGCCACGGCGGACCGGGATTCCTCGACCTCGCGACGTCGTTGGTCGACGACCACCTGCACTCGTACGTCCTCTCGCTCCCGGTCAACACCGAGATCGCCCAGGTCCGCGGGCACGACGGCTACGGCTTCCCGAAGTGGGTCACCGATCTCGACGTGACCATCGACGACAAGCGCGCGTCGGCGCGCGTCGCGAACGCCGACGGCGGAGTCGACGTCGCATTCGAGGCGGCCACACCCCGTCAGAAGTCGTCGGTCAGCGGCGCCACCGTCTCGAGTCTCACCTCCTACACGGAGCTCGACGGCGTCTGGCAGGCCACGCTCAACCAGACGAACGTGCTCGCCGCGGGGTCGTCGTCCCTTCCGCGCGGTGTCGAGCTGACGCTCGGCGAGGGCCGGATGTCCGACGACGTGCGCTCGCTCCGGCCGATCCGAACCATTCGGCTCGACGTCACCACCAAGGCGCAGGCGGCGCTGCACATGCCGGTCGCCGTGTCCGTCCCGACCCGCTGACGAGCGAAGGAAGATCATCATGACGACCACCGTCCCCACTCGGGCCGCCGACCACGACCTGCCCGCATCCCTCACCGCACCGTTCGTGGAGCGTCTCGCCTCCCTGGTGTCCGCCTCCGACGACGCGGCTCGCGTGACGACCACCGCGCCGTACACCGGTTCGCCGCTCGCCGACCTGCCGGTGTCCACTCCCGACGACGTCGCCGCCGCCTACACGCGGGCGCGCCGAGCACAGCGGGCCTGGGCGCAGAAGCCGGTCCGCGAGCGCGCCGCGGTGCTTCTCCGCTTCCACGACCTCGTTCTGAAGCGTCAGGATCAAGGGCTCGATCTGATGCAGGCGGAGAACGGCAAGACCAGGCGTGACGCCTTCTTGGAGATCTCCGACACCGCGATCACCTCGCGCTACTACGCACGGACCGCGGCGAAGGCGCTCGCGCCGCAACGTCGTGGGGGAGCGATCCCGTTGCTGACCCACACCACCGAGCTCCATCATCCGAAGGGCGTCGTCGCGATCGTGTCGCCCTGGAACTACCCGCTGTCGATGGCCGCGGGCGACGCCATTGCGGCACTGATGGCGGGCAACGCCGTCGTCCAGAAACCCGACACCCAGACCGCGCTCACCGCGCTGTGGGCACTCGACCTCATGCGTGAGGCCGGACTGCCCGCCGACGTCTGGCAGCTGGTCGTCGGACGCGGCAGCACGATCGGCGACGAGCTCATGGCGGGCGCCGACTACATGATGTTCACCGGTTCGACGGCCACCGGCCGCCAGATCGCCGCCGATGCCGGTCGTCGGCTCATCGGAGCATCCCTCGAACTGGGCGGAAAGAATCCGATGATCGTGCTCGACGACGCGGACCTCGACAAGGCGGCGAGCGGCGCGATCGCCGCGGCGTTCCCGTCCACCGGGCAGCTGTGCGTGTCCGTCGAGCGGATCTACGTGGTCGAATCGGTCCGCGACCAGTTCGTCGAGAAGTTCGTCGCGAAGACCAAGGCCCTTCGAGTAGGCGCGGCCTACGACTACAGCGTCGACGTTGGCAGCCTCACCAGCGCCGCGCAGCTCGCGACGGTCACCGAGCACGTCGACGACGCCGTCGCCAAGGGCGCGACGGTGCTCGCGGGCGGACGTGCGCGTCCCGATCTCGGGCCGCTCTTCTACGAGCCGACGATCGTCACGGACGTCACCGACGACATGACGTTGTTCGCGGACGAGACGTTCGGACCTGTCGTCGCGATCCACCCGGTCGCAGACGTCGACGAGGCCGTCGCGAAGGCGAACGACTCGGTGTACGGACTGAACTCGAGCGTCTGGACCCGGGACGGTGCCAAAGGTCGCGCGGTCGCCGCTCGGCTGCACACCGGCACGGTCAACGTGAACGAGGCGTTCGCCGCCGCATGGGGCAGCATCGACGCCCCGATGGGCGGCATGGGCGACTCCGGCGTCGGACGACGCCACGGACGCGACGGCATCCTCAAGTACACCGAGGCGCAGACCGTCGCCCACCAACGGGGGATCGGCTTCACTCCGCCGTCGTTCATCCCGTGGCGCGCCTGGGCCCCGACACTCACCGGATTCCTGCGCGCCTGGCGCGTCACCGGCGCACGCTGAGATCCGGCGCACACCCACTCACTTCCGTTCGAAAGGATTCACAATGACTGTCCCCGCCACCATGGACGCGATCGTGGTCGACGACGACAAGAACCTCGTCGTCGAGCAGGTCCCCACTCCGGTCCCCGCTCCCGGGGAGGTCCTCGTCGCCGTCGCCGCCGCGGGCGTCAACCGCGCCGACCTGATGCAACGCCAGGGCCTCTACCCGCCGCCTCCAGGCATCACCGACATCATGGGCATGGAGGTGTCGGGAACGGTCGCCGCAGTCAGCGACGACGTCGTGGGCCACGCGGTCGGCGACCAGGTGTGCGCCCTGATCGCAGGCGGCGGGTACGCCCAGTACGTCGTCGTGCCGGCGAGCCAGCTGCTTCCGATCCCGTCCGGGGTCTCCCTGATCGACGCCGCCGCACTTCCCGAGGTGGCCAGCACGGTGTGGTCGACCATCGTGATGGACGCAGGCCTGAAAGCGGGAGAGACGCTGCTCGTGCACGGCGGCGGCAGCGGCATCGGCACCCACGCGATTCAGGTGGCCAAGGCGCTCGGCGCGACAGTCGCCGTAACCGTCGGGTCGGCCGCGAAGGGGGATCGCTGCCGCGAACTCGGCGCGGACATCGTGATCAACTACCGGGAACAGGATTTCGCCGCGGAACTCGCGGGCCGGGCCGATGTGATCCTCGACATCATGGGAGGCAGCTACCTGTCGCGGAACGTCGACGCCCTCGCTGTCGGCGGGCGGCTCGTGGTCATCGGCATGCAGGGCGGGTTCGTCGGCGAGGTCAACGTCGGCGCCCTCATCGGCAAGCGTGCCAGGGTGATCGGGCTGAACGTGCGGAATCGTCCGCTCGACGGGCCGGGGTCGAAGGCGGAGATCGTCGCGGCCGTCAGCGCCGACGAATGGCCGCTCGTGGAGCAGGGACGTGTCCGCCCCGTCGTCTCCACGACACTTCCGCTCGCCGAGGCCGAGCGTGGACAAGGCATGCTCGACTCGCCCGCCTCGGTCGGCAAGGTGCTCCTGCTCCCGAACGGGCCGACGGCGTGACCGGTCGGATCGTGGTCTTCGGCGCCACCGGCTATGCGGGCGGGCTCGCCGCCGAAGCCCTCGTGCGGCGTGGCGAACGACCGGTCCTCGCGGGGCGCAGCGCCGACCGGCTGGCCGCGCTCGCCGACCGCCTCGGCGGACTCGACTACCGACTCGCCGACGTCTCCGACCCGACGAGCGTCCGTGCGCTCGTCGACGCGGGCGACGTCCTGGTGACCGGCGTGGGGCCGTTCGAACGTGTCGGATGGGTGGCCGCCGAGGCAGCCGTGGACGCCGGGGCCCACTATGTGGACTCGACCGGCGAGATCGGCTTCGTTCGTGAACTCCTGCGCTCCCACGACGGGCCCGCGCGCGACCGCGGCGCCGTGATGCTGCCCGCATTCGGCTACGACTACGTGCCCGGCGTCCTCGCCGGACACCTGGCGGCGGAGGAGGCCGGCGAGTCGGCGACGGCGATCGACGTCGGCTACTTCGCCACCGGCCCGCTGTGGCGCGGCCTGAGCCAGGGGACACGAAAGACCCTCGCTGACGGTCTCACCCTCCCGGTGACCGTGTACTCCGACGATCGGCTCGCCGATCGTCGCGCGGCGTCCGAGGTCATGTCGTTCCCCGTGCGCGGCGAGCGCCGCCGGGCGATCCTCGCGTCGGGCATCGAAGTGCTCCAACTGCCCGCCACGCACCCGCATCTGCACGACGTCCGGGTGTTCAACGGCTGGTTCCCGAGTCTCGCTCGACCGATGCAGGCGGCGTCTCTCGGCGCCTCCGTGGTCGCGCGCACATCGGTGGGGCGCAAGGCGCTCTCCGCGGTCCTGGCCCGCACGTCCGGCCCGGCGGGCGGACCCGACGAAGCCGAGCGCGCCAAGGTGCGCGGGCTCGCGGTCGCAGTGGCACGGGACGCGTCCGGCCGCGTGCTCGCCGAGGTGGACGTCGAGGGTCCGTCGCCGTACACGGTCACCGCAGAACTGATGGCCGGTGCGGCACAGCGTCTCGCGCAGGGGCGGGGTGTCGCGCCCGGCGTGGTGGGACCGATCGACGGCCTCGGCTCGGACGGCTTCGTGGACCTCTGCGACGACGTCGGACTCCGACGCGTCGACTGACTCGACCAGACGACGACTGAGGCCCTTCATCTCTCGATGAAGGGCCTCAGTTGAAAGAGTGTCCGAGGGGGGACTTGAACCCCCACGTCC
>JASLJL010000179.1 GCA_030152405.1 Gordonia sp. (in: high G+C Gram-positive bacteria)
CGCCACCAGATCAGCACGGCAGCCCGCAATCTCTGGCTCGTCGCCATCATGCTGATCCTGTTCTCGTTCGTCTTCATCGCCGCCGAACGCATCGGCACCCGCTCGAAGTCGCTGGAGACGATGACGCGACGCGACGCGATCGCGATGGGCCTCGCCCAGTGCCTGGCCCTGATCCCCGGCGTCTCCCGCTCCGGCGCCACCGCGTCGGCGGGCCTGTTCGTCGGCATGGAGCGGCCCGCCGCGTTCCGCTTCTCGTTCCTGATCGCCATCCCCGCAGTCGTGGCGTCGGGTCTGTTCAGCCTCAAGGACGCGTTCGAGCCGAGCGACGGGGTCACCGCATCGGGCCCGCAGATCTTCGTCGCCACGGCGATCGCGTTCGTGCTGGGCTACGTGTCGATCGCGTGGCTGCTCAAGTTCGTCTCCCACCATTCGCTCGCGTGGTTCGCCGGCTACCGCATCGCCCTCGGCCTGCTGGTGATCGCACTGCTCGCCAGTGGCGTGGTGTCCGCGACGTGACGGTCATCCTGGTCCGCCACGGGCGGTCGACCGCGAACACGTCCGGCGTCCTCGCCGGACGGACACCGGGCGTCGCACTGGACGACGTGGGACGGGCTCAAGCGGAGGCGCTGGTCGGACGCCTCGGCGACGTCACCGACCGGCTGTCCGCCGTGATCCGCTCGCCGCTGCAGCGCTGCGGCGAGACCGTCGCTCCGCTCATCGACCATCTCGGCGGCCCGGCGGCCGTCGAGGACGAACGTCTCGCCGAGGTCGACTACGGCGACTGGAGCGGTCGGAAGCTGTCCGAACTCGTCGACGAACCACTGTGGCGAACCGTCCAACGGCACCCGTCGGCGGCGGTGTTTCCCGGCGGCGAGGGCCTGGCCGACGTGTCGCGGCGTGCGTCGGCGGCGATCCGGGAGTTGGATCGTGTGCACGGGGGAGACGACGGCAACGGGGTGTGGCTGGCCTGTTCGCACGGCGACGTCATCAAGAGCGTCATCGCCGATGCGTACGGAATGCACCTGGACTCGTTCCAGCGGATCGTCGTCGATCCCGCGTCGATCACGGTGATCCGGTACGCGCGTGACCGGCCGTACGTGTTGACCGTCAACAACCCGGGCGCACTCGTCCTGCCCGCACCCCGACATCACTCCGACGCGGACGTCGGCGGCGGCCGGGGCGCGTAGCGTGGAATCCATCAGCAGGAAGGCGGAGTATCAGTGGCGCGCACGATTCATGAGTTCCGGAAGCCGGGCCGATTCGTCGCGGGGACCGTCGGCGTCCCCGGGGACCGGACGTTCTTCCTGCAGGTCTCGCAGGACCAGCGGCTGATGAGCGTCGAGCTGGAGAAGCAGCAGGTGCTGATCCTGGCCGATCGCCTCGGCTATCTGCTCGACGAGGTCGCCCGTCGCTTCGGCGCACCCGTTCCGCCGGAGACGGATCTCGTCGCCGACACCGACCCGCTCGCGAACCCGATCGACGCCGAGTTCCGCGTCGGCTCGATGGGACTCGGGTGGGACGCCGAAGCCTCGTCCGTCGTGGTCGAGCTGCTCGCGGTCACCGAGCAGCCGCTCGACGAGAGCGTGATCCTCGACGACACCGAGGACGGTCCGGACACGGTGCGGGTGTTCCTCTCGGCGGCCGCCGCCCGACAGTTCAGCGCGCGGTCGATGCGAGTGATCGCCGCCGGCCGCCCACTGTGTCCGCTGTGCGCGATGCCGCTCGACGCGTCCGGGCACATCTGTGCGCGGACCAACGGGTACAAGCGGGACGTCGAGTTCTCGCGTTCGAGCGAGTTCGTCGACCCGGAGGTGCTCGCCGCACTGGGGCGAGCGGTGCCCGGACTCGACGCGTCCTTCACCGTCGACCAGTCGGAGTCCGACGACGATGACGAGGACGACAGTCCCGAGTGAACTCTCGAATCCTCGAGGTCCTCGCAGGCGGGGACCTGACATTCGTGGGTCGGATCCCCACCGCGAGCAACCTCACCCTGGCGTGCCGCGTCGGCGATCTGATGTGCGTCTACAAACCGATCCGCGGCGAAGCGCCGCTGTGGGACTTCCCCGACGGCACGCTCGCCGGGCGTGAGGTGGCGGCTTACCTGATCAGCGAGGCGCTCGGCTGGGGGGTGGTGCCCGAGACCGTGCTTCGCGACGCCGGGCCCGCCGAGGCCGACCTCGGGCCGGGCATGGCCCAACGGTGGATTCACGCACCCGACGAGCCGCGCGGTCCCGAACCGGTCGACCTCGTACCGATCGACGCGGTCGGCGACGACGTGATCCCGATCCTGCGCGCCTACGACGAGGACGGTGCGCTCGTCGCACTCGTGCACGCCGACACCCCG
Organism: Gordonia sp. (in: high G+C Gram-positive bacteria); assembly: GCA_030152405.1. GTDB lineage: Bacteria > Actinomycetota > Actinomycetes > Mycobacteriales > Mycobacteriaceae > Gordonia. Next base: position 2,345 of record JASLJL010000179.1, read on the forward strand.
GAGCTCCGTCGCCTCGCCGTGTTCGACGTGGTCGTCAACAACGCCGATCGCAAGGGCGGGCACATCCTCACTGACGCCGACGGCCGCTTGTATGGAATCGACCACGGGATCTGCCTCCACGAGGACGACAAACTCCGGACGGTCCTGTGGGGATGGGCGGGTGCGCCCGTGCCCGACGAACTGGTCGACGACCTGCACCGTCTCGCGGGCCGGCTCGCCGATTCGGACGACGAGCTCACCGTTCGACTCGGGACCCTGATCACCGCCGCCGAGATCGCCGCCCTGCGCGCACGCACCTGCGCTCTGGCGGACGGTGCGGACCTGCCGTCGCCGCCCGGCGAGCGTGCGATCCCGTGGCCGCCCTTCTGATCTGACGCGGGCAACGACGGCCCGTTCGACGGCGGCCCCCGTGTGGGACATACAGTTGTTCCCATGCAGTCGTGGCCGTCGCCCCAGATCCCGTCCGTCCCCGGCGCCTCACCGGCTCTCCGCCTGTTCGATACGTCGTCCAAGCAGGTGTCGCCCCTCGCGCCCGGACCGGTCGCCGGGATGTACGTCTGCGGGATCACCCCGTACGACGCCACCCATCTCGGCCACGCCGCGACCTACGTGACGTTCGACCTGATCAACCGCGTCCTGCGCGATCAGGGGCACGACGTCCACTACGTGCAGAACATCACCGACGTCGACGACCCGCTGTTCGAGCGGGCCGAACGCGACGGCGTCGACTGGCGCGACCTCGGCTCCCGGGAGATCGATCTCTTCCGCGAGGACATGGCGGCGCTGCGCGTGCTCCCGCCACGCGACTACATCGGCGCTATGGAGTCCGTCGACGAGGTGATCATCGCCGTCGGACGGCTCCTGGACAACGGGTCGGCCTACGTGGTCGACGACTCCGAGTACCCCGATGTCTACTTCAGCGTCGACGCGACCGAGCAGTTCGGCTACGAATCGGGCTACGACGCCGAGACGATGGCGACGTTCTTCGCCGAACGCGGCGGTGACCCGGACCGGGCAGGCAAGCGCCACCCCCTCGACGCTCTGCTGTGGCGCGTCCAGCGTCCCGGCGAGCCGTCCTGGGAGTCGCCGTTCGGCGCCGGTCGGCCCGGATGGCACATCGAGTGCTCGGCCATCGCCCTCAACCGGCTCGGCATGGCGTTCGACGTTCAGGGCGGCGGCAGCGACCTGATCTTCCCGCATCACGAGTTCTCCGCCGCACACGCCGAGGCGGAGACGGGGGAGCGTCGCTTCGCGCGCCACTACGTGCACACCGGCATGATCGGGCTCGACGGCGAGAAGATGTCGAAGAGCCTGGGCAATCTCGTGAAGGTGTCGGTGCTGCGCCGCGACGGGGTCGATCCCGGCGCCGTGCGCCTGGGCCTGATCAGCGGGCACTACCGCGACGACCGCATGTGGACCGATCAGGTGCTCTCCGACGGCGAGCGTCGTCTCGCCACCTGGCGCCGGGCGGCCGCCCTGCCCACCGGCCCGGACGCCACCGACACCGTCGCGCGCCTGCGGCAGCATCTCGCCGACGATCTGGACACCCCGAAGGCCCTCGCCGCCGTCGACGCGTGGGCGGCCGACGCCATCCTCGGCATCGGATCGTCCACCGAGGCCCCCGGAACGATCGCCGACGCCGTGGACGCACTGCTCGGCGTCGACGTCGCACCGACCAGGTAGGAGAGCCGATGGCCCGCATCACGCAGATCCCCACCGGAACGTCCGACGGAGTGTGGACCGTCGTGACTCACACGTCCACCTACGTCCTCGACTTCGAGGAGATGACGCTCCTGCGCGCGCCGGGCGTCGGGCGCAACGACGACGAGCGGTGGGAGGTCAGCGAACTGCGCCGCGACTCGCAGGACATCCCGCTGATCGGCGTCAAACACTGCACGGTCGGGGAGCCCGCTCAATTCTGGGTGACCGCCGCCGACGATCCCGACGTCCGGACCTGGCGGATCACCACTCCCGTCGTCGAGATCGAACGGATCGGCTGAGCCGCCGGTCTCCCGGGGGCGTCGGATCAGTCCAGGCCCTCATTGCGTTTGCGCAGGTACTTCTCGAACTCGGCGGCCAGCACGTCTCCGTCGACCTCGACCATCGGGTCTTCGACGGACCCCGTGCCCTTGTCCGCCGAATCCGTCGAACCCCGCTCCGCGTCCTCGCGGTTCTCCAACTCGCGGACGTAGGCGGCCATGTCGTCGTCGTCCGACATCATGTCGTCGACGTCCTCCTGCCAGTCCTGCGCCTGCTGGTCGAGCCTGCCCAGATCGATCGGCACCTCGATGATCGGTTCCAGCCGGCGCAGCAGGGCGACGGTCGCCTTGGGGTTCGGCGGATGCGCGATGTAGTGCGGGACCGCGGCCCACAGGGAGATGGACGGCATTCCCGCCTGCACGAACGCGTCCTGCAGAACGCCGGTCACTCCGGTCGGACCCTCGTACGTGCTGGCCGACAGTCCGAATCGCTTCGCCGCGGCGCTGGTCTCGGCGGATGCGGACACCGGGACGGGCCGCGTGTGCGGCGTGTCGGCGAGCAGTGCGCCCAGGGTGACGATCATCTCCACCTCCAGGGCCTCGGCGAGTTCGACGATCTGTGAGCAGAAGGCGCGCCAGCGAAGATTCGGTTCGGGACCGAGCAGGAAGACGACGTCGCGGTCCGCGTCGGGGCGGCGCGCGTACGACACGGACGTCGACGGCCACGCTATGCGACGCGTCACACCGTCCACATGGCTGATCGTCGGGCGAGTTGCCTGGTAGTCGTAGAAGTCGTCGCCGTCGATCTCGCGCAGATCGATCGCGTCCCAGGTCAGGGCCAGATGCTCGACGGCCGACGACGCCGCGTCACCCGCATCGTTCCATCCGCCGAACGCGGCGATCATAACGGGACGACGCAGTGCGGGCAGGCCGGCCGGGCGTGACGAGTTCATCGAGAAGAGCCTACGGTGGACGGCGTTCGACGGCGAACTACCCTGTAGCCATGCCATACTCGCTCACTCGCCAGGATTCCTACGACTCGACACTGCTCCAGGCGATGTCGCGTCGTGTTCTGATCGGTGACGGGGCCATGGGCACGATGCTGCAGGCCGCCGACCTGACGGTCGACGGCGACTTCCTCGGACTCGAGGGCTGCAACGAGATCCTCAACGACACCCGCCCCGACCTTCTCGCCGACATTCACCGCCAGTACTTCGAAGCAGGCGCCGACGTCGTCGAGACGAACACCTTCGGCTGCAACCAGTCGAACCTCGGCGACTACGACATCGCCGACCGCATCCGTGAACTGGCCTACAAGGGCACCGCGATCGCCCGCGGCGTCGCCGACGAGATGGGTCCGTCCGCCGACGGCACCGACCGCTACGTCCTCGGATCGATGGGTCCGGGAACCAAACTGCCCAGCCTCGGGCACACCACGTTCGCCGTCATCCGCGACGCCTACCAGGAGTGCGTCCTGGGCATGCTCGAAGGCGGCGCCGACGGCATCCTCGTCGAGACCTGCCAGGACCTGCTCCAGCTGAAGGCCGCGGTCATCGCCGCGCGTCGTGCGATGGACGAGTTCGGCCGTCATCTCCCGATCATCGCGCACATCACGGTCGAGACGACCGGAACCATGCTCGTCGGTTCGGAGATCGGCGCGGCGCTCGCCGCGATCGAGCCGCTCGGCGTCGACGTGATCGGGCTCAACTGCGCGACCGGTCCGGCCGAGATGAGCGAGCACCTGCGCTACCTGTCGAAGCACGCGCGTGTGCCCGTGTCCGTGATGCCCAACGCCGGACTCCCGGTGCTCGGCGCGAACGGCGCCGAGTACCCGTTGACCGCGCCCGAGATGGCCGAGGCACTCGCGGGCTTCGTGCGCGACTACGGTCTGCAGTTCGTCGGCGGCTGCTGCGGCAGCACGCCCGAGCACATCCGGCAGGTCGCCGAAGCCGTGTCGCAGGTCGAGGCCAAGCCGCGCACACCCGAGCACGTGTCAGAGACGTCGTCGCTCTACTCGGCGGTTCCGTTCGATCAGGACGCCAGTTTCCTGGTGATCGCCGAGCGGACGAACTCCAACGGATCGAAGGCGTTCCGCGAGGCGATGCTCGAAGGCGACTACCAGAAGTGCCTGGACATCGCGAAGGAGCAGACGCGCGACGGTGCGCACATGCTCGACCTCAACGTCGACTACGTCGGCCGCGACGGTGCGGGCGACATGACGGCCGTGGCGTCACGGTTCGCCACCGCGTCGACCCTGCCGATCATGATCGACTCGACCGAGCCGGAGGTGATCCGTGCAGGTCTGGAGCACCTCGGTGGCCGCTGTGCGGTGAACTCGGTGAACTACGAGGACGGCGCGGGGCCGGACTCGCGGTTCGCGCGGATCATGCGCCATGCCGTCGAGCACGGCGCCGCCGTCGTGGCGCTCACGATCGACGAGGAGGGCCAGGCCCGCACCGCCGACCACAAGGTCGCGATCGCCGAGCGTTTGATCGCCGACATCACCGGGAACTGGGGGCTCGCCGAGGAGGACATCATCATCGACGCCCTCACGTTCCCGATCTCGACAGGTCAGGAGGAGGTCCGCCGCGACGGGATCGAGACGATCGAGGCGATCCGCCGCCTGAAGGAGGCGCACCCGACGATCCACTTCACCCTCGGCATCTCGAACATCTCGTTCGGTCTCAATCCCGCCGCCCGGCAGGTCCTGAACTCGGTGTTCCTGCACGAGTGCGTGCAGGCTGGTCTGGACACCGCGATCGTCCACGCGTCCAAGATCCTGCCCATGGCCCGCATTCCCGACGAGCATCGGGAGACCGCGCTCGACCTGGTCTACAACCGTCGTCGTGAGCAGGGCACGAACGGTCCCGACGACAAGGGATACGACCCGCTGCAGAAGCTGATGGAGCTCTTCGAGGGCGTCTCGGCGGCGTCCGCCCGTGAGTCGCGCGCAGCCGAGCTGGCCAAGATGCCGCTGTTCGAACGTCTGGAGCGCCGCATCGTCGACGGTGAGCGCAACGGCCTGATCGACGACCTCGACGAAGCCAGGGAGACCGTCCCGCCGCTCACGATCATCAACGACACGCTGCTGTCGGGCATGAAGACCGTCGGCGAGCTGTTCGGCTCGGGTCAGATGCAGCTGCCGTTCGTCCTGCAGTCGGCCGAGGTGATGAAGGCGGCGGTCGCCCACCTCGAGCAGTTCATGGAGGCGACCGACGAGGACGGCAAGGGTCGCATCGTGCTGGCCACGGTGAAGGGCGACGTCCACGACATCGGGAAGAATCTCGTCGACATCATCCTCTCGAACAACGGGTACGACGTCGTCAACATCGGCATCAAGCAGCCGATCGCGACCATTCTGTCGGTCGCCGAGGACGAGCGGGCCGACGTCATCGGCATGTCCGGACTGCTCGTGAAGTCGACCGTCGTGATGAAGGAGAATCTCGAGGAGATGAACTCGCGGGGCAAGAGCAAGTACCCCGTGCTCCTCGGCGGCGCCGCGTTGACCAGGACGTATGTCGAGGGCGACCTCGCGGACGTGTACGAGGGCGATGTCCGCTACGCGCGCGACGCCTTCGAGGGCCTCACGCTGATGGACGAGATCATGGCCGTCAAGCGAGGCGAGGGCCCCGATCCGGACAGCCCCGAGGCGAAGGCCGCCGCGGCCAAGGTCGCCGAGCGGAAGGCGCGCCGGGAACGCTCGCAGCGCATCGCCGCCAAGCGCAAGGCGGCGGAGGTTCCCGTGGAGGTGCCCGCGCGGTCGGACGTCGCAACCGACAACGAGGTGCCCGAGCCGCCGTTCTGGGGAACGCGCATCGTCAAGGGCATCCCGGTCGCCGAGTACCTGACGATGCTCGACGAGCGGGCGCTGTTCCTCGGACAGTGGGGTCTGCGCGGCACCCGCGGGGACAACGGACCCGACTACGACGAGCTCGTGGAGACCGAGGGGCGTCCGCGTCTGCGCGAGTGGATCGCCCGCCTGTCCACCGAGGGCATCCTGGCGCACGCAGCGGTCGTCTACGGGTACTTCCCGGCGGTCAGCGAGGGGGATGTGGTGCACGTCCTCGAGTCGACGGACCCGACGTCGGCCGTCCGACACAGCTTCGAGTTCCCCCGTCAGCAGCGGACCCGGTTCCTGTGCATCGCCGACTTCATCCGGTCCCGCGAGGACGCGATCGCGGCGGGCCGCGTGGACGTCCTGCCGTTCCAGCTGGTCACCATGGGACAGCCGATCGCCGACTTCGCGAACACGTTGTTCGCCGGCGACGAGTACCGCGACTACCTGGAGGTGCACGGCATCGGCGTTCAGCTGACCGAAGCCCTCGCGGAGTACTGGCACCAGCGAGTCCGCAGCGAGCTGACCTTCGACGGCGGATC
>JASLJL010000191.1 GCA_030152405.1 Gordonia sp. (in: high G+C Gram-positive bacteria)
GGGTGCGGCTTCGGCGAGGATCTGCCGCGCCTTCACCGCCGTCACCTCCACGCCGCGTCGCGACCGAACGAACCACAGAGTGCGGGCGCCTTCGATGACGAAGTCGGCGAGCAGTCGAGCGGCCGGCGCGGAGGCCGCACGACTGCTCGCCGACTTCGTCATCGAAGGCGCCCGCACTCTGTGCTTCGTTCGGTCGCGACGCGGCGTGGAGGTGACGGCGGTGAAGGCGCGGCAGATCCTCGCCGAAGCCGCACCCGACCTGGTCGACCGCGTGGCCGCCTACCGCGCGGGCTATCTCGCCGACGATCGCCGGGCGCTGGAACGCGCTCTCGCCGACGGCGATCTGCTCGGCGTCGCGACGACGAACGCACTCGAGCTCGGCGTCGACATCAGCGGCCTCGACGCCGTCGTCGTCGCCGGGTATCCGGGTACCGTCGCATCGTTCTGGCAGCAGGCCGGGCGCGCCGGGCGACGCGGCGAGGGATCGCTCGTCGTGATGATCGCGCGCGACGATCCGCTCGACACGTACCTCGTCCACCACCCGGAGGCTCTGCTGGAGCGCCCCGTCGAGGCGACCGTCACCGATCCGACCAACCCGTACGTCCTCGGTCCGCATCTCCTGTGCGCCGCCACCGAGTTCCCGATCACCGACGAGGAGGCCGCCTCCTGGCGGGCTCTCGACGTGATCGACGAACTCGTCGCGGACGGGCGACTGAAGCGACGCAAGGCCGGCTGGTACCCGGCGCCCGGGCTGGACCCGCACGGCGACATCGACATCCGCGGCGGGATCGGCGGTCAGGTCTTGATCGTCGACGCGACGACGTCCCGGCTGCTCGGCACCGTCGACTCGTCGAGGGCCAAGACCTCGGTGTTCCCCGGAGCGGTGTACCTGCATCAGGGCGAGAGCTTCGTCGTCGACGAACTCGACCTCGACGACGGCCTCGCCCTCGCGCACCCCGAGGAGCCGGACTGGACCACGTCACCGCGCGAGGTGAGCGACGTCGTCATCGAACGGACTCTGGAGCAGCGTTCGTTCGGTCCACTGACGGTCGCCTTCGTCGAGGTGACGGTGACGAGCCAGGTGGTCGGGTTCCTGCGGAAGGCGTTGTCGGGCGAGATCCTGGATCAGGTGGCCCTCGATCTCCCGGAGGAGAGCCTGCCCACCCGGGCTGTCATGTACACGATGGATCCGGACGCGATGGTCGACGCCGGGATCGCTCCGGACAAGTTCCCGGGCGCACTGCACGCCGCCGAGCACGCCGCCATCGGAATGCTCGGCCTGGTCGCGACCTGCGACCGGTGGGACATCGGCGGCCTGTCGACGGACGTGCATCCACAGACCGCACTCCCCACGGTGTTCGTCTACGACGGTTTTCCCGGCGGTGCGGGCTTCGCCGAGCGCGGCTACCACGCGTTCGCGGACTGGATCGCCGCGACCGACGTCGCCGTCTCCTCCTGCGCATGCGACTTCGGCTGTCCATCGTGTGTGCAGTCGCCCAAGTGCGGCAACGGAAACGAGCCCCTAGACAAGGAGCACGCGATCAAACTCCTCCGCCTGCTCGGGCGGTTGTACGGAAGCTGATCGGTCAGCTGCGCGTATCCAACGTGCGGGTGTGAACGGCGTCGATCATCACTGTGTCGCTCGTCGCGATCGTCAGACCTCGCCGAGCGGCCTGAGCAACGATCATCCGGTCGAACGGATCTCGATGATCCCAGTCCAGCGTGCCCGCGAGAATCGCATCGCGAGCGTCGACCGGCAGATCGACGGCAGACATCGAATCAAGCGTCTCCGGCCACGTCGCCAGTAGCGGACCCGCCTCCAGCTTTCCCAACCTCGCCTTCGTCGCCACCTCCCAAGCAGTCGCCGACGACACGTAGACCTCCGAAGCCGGATCACCGATCACCGACAGCGCCTCAGCATTCAGCCTGCTCGGTTCCTTCAACAGCCACAACAACGCGTTGGTGTCGAGCAGGATCGACGTCACGAGTCGCCCTCCCAAGCAGCGAGCTCGCTGTCGGGCAGCGGAGCGTCGAAGTCTTCGGGAACAACCATCCCCGGGAACTGACCGAACTGTCGCGTCGTCGGAACCACTGGCGACAGAACAGCGACCGGCCTTCCGTGGTTCGTGATCGTCACTGGAACTCCCGTCCGCTCGACTTCAGCGAGCACCGCATTCAGTCGCGCCTTCGCGTCTGTACTGCTCATCACGTTCATCCTCCAAGCGTACGCATAAATTGACTATCGCCAATAGTCAATTTCATCGAACCACTCACTCCTCCACCGGACCCGCACGGGCGGCCGCCACGGCATCCCGAACGCCCAGCCCACCGAGCCGAACCGCGACCACCACTCGAAGGACGACGTCTTGTCCGTCCACCGCGCACGACTCGATCCGCGGTCGGCCGTCCGCCGACGCGAGCAGTTCCATCGCGGCGACGCATCCGTCGTCGCCGAGCACATGTGCAGACGCGGCAGCGAGCGCTCCGAGGTCGGCCGCACTCTGCGCCCGATGGCGAGCGACAACAGCCGCTCCGACGTACAGGACACCGACCAGCACACTGGCGAGAGCCGCGATCACCGCTGCACCGGTGATCGTCGAGAAGCCCTCGTCATTCCGCCGAAGCATCAGCCGCACCTGCGGGCTCGACCGCTGCAACAGCCCGCGCAGAGACCTTCAACAACGGCACCAGCGGGACGTCGGCCGACACCGTGACAGTGACCGTCTCCCCTGACGTCACCACCGCGACTGACGCACCCGCGGGAGCGACCCTGCGGCCGACGGGTTCGGCCGACGCGTCGCCCGCCGCGGTGAGTCTGGCGACTTCACGCGCGGCGTCCGTGCATCGGATCTGGGTCGCCACCCCCGCGACGGCCCCGATCCCCACGAGCAGGAACGCGGCGATCGCCGCCAACGCGAAGGCGGCTTCGACGGTCACCATCCCTCGCTCGTCGACGAACAGCCTGCTGAGCACGTCAACCGACCGATGTGCTGAGCGCCTTCGAGATGATCCCGGTCAGTGCGGAGACGACGTTGTCACCGGTCACGACCGTGTAGAGGATCGCCCCGAAAGCCGCGGCCGCGATCGTGCCGATGGCGTACTCCGCCGTCGACATGCCCTCCTCATCGGCGATCAACCGACCCGCAAGCGTCTTGATCTCGGCAGTCCATCGATGCGTGCCCATTTCTCCCCCTGAAATCGTCGAACCCGCGTGTCGAGCCCTTCGTAAGTGAAGACGCGCGCCGCGCCGATCCGGTTCCACGTCTGTCCACAGGCACTCAGACCGAGCCCAGCATCCCCGACGCGAGGCCGATCACCACGGGCACGATCCCGAGGCACACGAACGCGGGCAGGAAGCACAGCCCCAGCGGGCCGCTGACCTTCACACCCGCCTTCTCCGCCGCTTCCACCGCCCGATCGGCCTCCACACGCCGCATCTGCGCGGCGAGGTCGGTCACCCCGTCGGCCAACGACGCTCCCGCCCGCGACGCGCGACGTGCCAGCGACGCGAGATCGGCGAAGGACGGATCGTCCGTTCCGCGGTCGAACGCCCATGCCGACTCCGGGTCCGCGCCCATCGCGAGCAGTTCCGCAGCACGCTGCATCGGCTCTGCGACGGCGGCGGGAGCACCCTCGGCCGCGATCTCGGCCGCGGACGACACGGGCAGTCCGCTCCGCAGGCAGACGGCGAACATGTCGTAGGCCGCCGCCGTGTCGAAGGGATCCGGTCGCAGCCGTCCACGGCCCAGCCACCGGGCTTCGCGGACCGCTCGTGGCCGTTCGACGACTCTCGCCACGGTCCACTCCGGGCCCGGCCAGACGCACAGGGCGGCGCAGATGCACGCCGCGATCAGCAGAATCACCGCATCACCTTCTCGGTGATCGCGACCGTCCACCACACGCCGGCGACGGCGAGGCCGGTGCCGATGACCAGGAGGATTCCACCGACGCCCGGCCGTAGGAGAACCGCCAACGGCGCGGCGCCCATCGCCTGCCCCAGTGCGATGCCGAGCAGCGGCAGCATCGCCAACACGGTCGCCGTCGCCCGCGGCCCGGCCAGGCCGGCGCGCGTGCGCGACGCGTGTTCGGCGCGCACAGCAAGATCAGCGCGCAGCGACCGCATCAGATCGATCATCGGCAGACCTCGACCGGCCGACGCGGCCCATGCCGCTGCGAGACGATCCAGGCCCGCCGCAGCACCGTCCACCGGATCGCCTCCGAGTTCGGCGCGGGCCGCCATCCTCGCGAGCTCGCCCGCGACGTCGGACGGTCCGTCTCTCGAGAGCTCGTCCGCCGCCACCCGGCACGCATGGACGATCGGCGCCCCCACCGACATCTCGGCAATCATCACCGACAGCGCATGTCGCACCTGCTCGTCACGGAAGTCCTGTGCGGCTCGACGGACCGACCGACGGTGGACGCCGATCACCGTGGCGGCGACCAGCCCCGCGGAGACCGCCGTCGCCGCGCCGACCGCCACCCCGACGAGCAGCGGGAACGCCGCCACGGCCCAGATCGGATCGATCCCGCTGAGTGCCCATGCGCGACTCCGCCGTCTCGGCAGCCGCCGGAAGACGGCAGGTCGCGGCCACAGCAGAACGGTTGAACCCGCCGCCGCGAGAAGCGGCCCGACGCTCATCGGCCACACCGCCGATCGAGCATCGCGTCCAGCCTGCCGCGGGCATCGGTGAAACCGGACTTCCGCGTCCACACGGTGACGATGGACGCGAGACCGTCGTCTCCACGAGCGAGCACGCCGATCTCCGCGATCCCGCGTCGTCCGCTCGTGTCACGGCCCAGCCCGAGCACAACCTGGATCGCCGCGGCGAGTTGGCTGTGCAACGCGATCCGGTCCATCCCACCGAGTGCCGCGAGTGCCTCCATCCGAGCGGGCACCTCCGACGTCGAGTTCGCGTGCAGCGTGCCGCCACATCCGTCGTGGCCGGTGTTCAACGCGACGAGCAGGTCGATCACCTCGGCCCCGCGAACCTCACCGACGACGATGCGATCCGGCCGCATCCGGAGCGCTTGGCGGACCAGGGTTCGCACCGGAACATCCCCCACCCCTTCGACATTCGCTGTTCGCGCCACGAGTCTGACGACGTGGGGATGCTGCGGCTGGAGCTCCGAAGCGTCTTCCACGGTGATGATCCGCTCCTCTGGACCGCACTCGCCGAGCAGTGCGTTCAACAGAGTCGTCTTCCCCGTTCCGGTGCCGCCGACGATCAGAAAAGCGAGCCGGCCGACGACGATCCGCCTCAGAACGTCAACGATCGGCGGATCGATCGCACCGACCCCGGCGAGCGCGTCGAACGTCTGCGTCGCGCTGCGCAGCACCCGCAGCGAGATGCACGTCCCGTCGATCGCGAGCGGCGGGATCACCGCGTGCAGGCGGACGGCGATTCCACGTCGCCCGACACCGGACAACTGCCCGTCGACCCACGGCTGTGCATCGTCGAGTCTGCGGCCGGCACCGAGTGCGAGCCTGCCGGCGAGGCGACGGACGGAGGCCTCGTCGTCGAAACGCACATCGGTGAGTTCGAGTCCGTTACCGCGATCCGCCCATACGGCGGACGGCCCGACGACGAGCACGTCTGTCACGGCGGACTCGGCGAGCAGACCTTCGAGACGACCGGCGCCGACCATCTCGGTCTGCAGGTAACGCAGCACGTCGAGCAGGTCGGTGTCGCCGAGCAGGCCACCCGATTCGGCTCGGATGGCGTCGGCGATCACCGACGGATCGAGCTCCGACGTCTGCCCGGCGAGCCGTTCCCTGACCCGATCGAGCAGATCGGCACGCGCTGCCGTCATCGCCGGACGCCGGCCGTCAGTCGGGCGCACACGTCGTGGGCCGCCGTCGTCAGCGGTCCTCGTCTGCGCAATCGAAGCCCGGACGCTTCACACCGCGCGGACAGCG
>JASLJL010000201.1 GCA_030152405.1 Gordonia sp. (in: high G+C Gram-positive bacteria)
CGTCGGAGAAGACCGTCGAGTGGACGGACGGCAACACGTATCCGTTGATCACCGTCGACGTGACCAGCGACTCCCACCCGTTCTGGACGGGTGCTCAGCGAGTCATGGACACCGAGGGCCGCGTCGAGCGCTTCAATCGCCGCTACGGCCTGGCCTGAAGGCCTGACTGTGAAGGCCTGACGCGATCGAGTGGTGAATAACGGCTGCCGGGCAGCCGTTATTCACCAGAGGTCACTCCAGCGTCCCCTGCATGCGGGCGACGGCATCCCGGTAACCCGACACCAGCCCGGCGATCAGGTCCTCGACAGGAGTGATCTCGTTGCATCGCCCGACGATCTGACCCGCGGGCATCGCGACGACCCCGGGGTCGTCGGCCAGCGAGATCCGCGCGTGAGCCTCACCGACCAGCAGATTCTGCAGCGGCATCGGCAACGCGTCGGGTGCGCCCGGGGCGTCCCACGCGTCGGTCCACTTGGTCTTGAGCAGGCGGGCGGGCTTGCCCGAGTAGATCCGCCGGCGGACCGTGTCGCGCGAGGTCGCGGCGAGCAGCGCCTTCTGGACGGTCGACGGACCGTCGCCGGTCGAACCGAGGTCGTACTCGGCGGCCGTCAGCCAGTAGGTGCCCATCCACACGCCCTGCGCGCCGAGGGCGATCGCGGCAGCGATCTGCCGACCGTCGCCGACACCGCCCGCGGCCAGGACCGGTGCGGAGTCGCCGAGTGCGTCGACGAGCTCGGGCCACAGGATCATCGACGTGACCTCGCCGGTGTGCCCACCGCCCTCGTAACCTTGGGCGATCACGATGTCGACACCGGCCGCCACGTGACTGAGCTCGTGCTCCTTCGCGCCGGCGAGCGCCGCGACCTGCACGCCGTTCTCGTGCGCCACGTCGATGACGTCCTTCGGCGGTGAGCCGAGAGCGTTCGCGATCAGCTTGATCTGGCCGTACTTGCGTGTGTGCTCCATCGCCACGTCGACGTGCGAACGGGCCACCGAGTGCAGCCAGCCGAGGACACCCGTGTTGATGCGATCGCCGCCACCGGGCAGCGGCGGGACGCCGAGGTCGTCGAGGGTCCGTTCGACGAAGGCCCGGTGCTCCGGCGGGATCATCGTGTCGAGGTCGAGCTTCGAGCCCTCGGTGGGGATCTTCGCCGGCATCACGACGTCGACGCCGAACGGCTTCCCGTCGGTGTTCTCATGCATCCACTCGAGTACTTCGTCGAGCTCTTCGGCCTCGTTGAAACGGACGCAGCCGAGCACGCCGAGGCCTCCCGCGCGGCTGATCGCGGCGGCCACATGCTGACTCGGGGTGAATCCGAAGATCGGGTAATCGATGCCGAACTTGTCGGCGAGAGCAGTCTTCATCAGTTGTCCTTCTATTGTCTAGAGAGCTTCGTCGGCGTCGCGCGAGGTGGTGACCCCGGACGCCCAGCGGTAGTCGGGCTTGCCCGCCGGGGAGCGCTTGAGCTCATCGACGAACCACACGCTGCGGGGAGTCTTGTATCCGGCGAGTTCGGCACGGACCACCTCGTTGAGGCTGGTCAGGGAGGGCCGCGAACCGTTTCGAACCTGAATCACGGCGGCCACACGCTGACCGAACCGCTCATCGGGCACACCGACGACGCTCACGTCGAACACGTCGGGATGTCCCTTGAGCGCCGCCTCGACCTCCTCGGGGAACACCTTCTCGCCGCCGGTGTTGATCGACATCGAGCCACGGCCGAGCATGGTGATCGTGCCGTCGGCCTCCAAGCGGGCGAAGTCGCCCGGAAGCGAATAGCGGACTCCGTCGTACTCGACGAACGTGTCGGCGCTCTTCACGGGATCGTTGTGGTAGCGCAGCGGAATGTGTCCGGTGCGGGCCAGACGTCCCACCTCGTCGCTGCCCGGCTCGATCTGGCTGCCGTCTTCGCGCAGCACGTGCGTGTTCGGATCCGCTTTGACGGTCGGCGCACCCACGCGACTCTGGCCCTTCGCCGCCATGCCCATGCCGCCGAAGCCCGTCTCGGACGAACCGATGGCGTCCACGATGACGGCGTTCGGGAAGGCTTCGAGATAGCGATCCTTGACCGCGGGCGAGAACAGCGCAGCCGACGACGCGACCGAGAAGACGGACGAGGTGTCGAACTCACCCGCTTCGAGGGCTTCGATCATCGGCCTGCCCATTGCGTCGCCGGTGATGAAGACGACGTTGACCTTGTGCTTCTCCACCGCCGCCCACACCGCGTCGGCGTCGAAATCGGGATAGACGACGGCCTTTCCGCCGGCGAAAAGCGACTGGAATATGGCCCACTGACTTCCGCCGTGAATGAACGGCGGGATCGGGAACCGCACCAGCTGGCCGCCGTCGGCACCTGTCTTGGCGTGCTCCCATTCGTCCTCGATGGGACGACCGGTGTACCAGTCGATGCCTCCGCCGAGCACGCGCCACACATCCTCTTGACGCCAGACCACGCCTTTCGGCTTCCCGGTGGTCCCGCCGGTGTAGAGCATGTACAGGTCGTCGTTGGAACGCTCCTCGAAGTCGCGCTCGGTCGACGCCGACGCGATCGCCTCCTCGTAGTCGAGGACCGTCTCCCCTGCTCCTCCGGCGTTCTCCTCCGCTTCTCGAGCGGAGTCCTGAGGATCGATCACGATCCGCGCGTCGACGTCGAACCGCGATTTCGAGAACACGTTGCACACGCGCTCGGAGTACCGACCCTCGTGGATGAGGACCTTCATGCCGGAGTCGGCGAAGATGTGTTCGAGTTCGGCCTCGACGTAGCGGTAGTTGACGTTCACCATCACCGCGCGCGCCTTGAAGATCGCGATCATCGCCTCGACGGATTCGATGGTGTTTCTGCTGTACAGACCCACTGCATCGCCTGGAGCGACGCCCAGCTCGCGAAGCTTGTGGGCGAGCGCGTTCGATCGCGCCTCCATCTCTGCGTAGGTGCGCTGCTGGTCGCCGGATTCGAGCGCGATGCGCTCGGGCATCAAGTCGACGGCATGCTCGATCAAGTCGGCAATCGTGAAGGCCATACGACAAAACTAGAACGTGTTATCGTTCGCGGCAAG
>JASLJL010000212.1 GCA_030152405.1 Gordonia sp. (in: high G+C Gram-positive bacteria)
GACGATACAACCGTATAGTAAACAGTGCATGCGTACCGGTCAATGGATGTTCGTACAATCGTCGGGAGAGGAGTTCCATGAGCGACCCCCGAGCGGCCGACGGTGATCTGACCGCCAAAGCGAAGATCCGCAACGCCGCGCTCGACTTGTACGCCGAGCACGGCGAAGACCGCGTGTCGATGCGTCAGATCGCCGCCGCGGCCGGCGTGACCGTCGGCCTCGTCCAGCATCACTTCAAGACCAAAGAGGGCATCCGCGACGCGGTGGACCAACTCGTCGTCGACTACCACGCGAGCGCGATCGCCGATGCCGCCACACCCGATGGCGGCATCGCGGAGGTCAGCGCCCTCCGCGACCGAGCCGTCTCCGAGATGCTCGAGGCCAATCCCGCCGTACTGAACTACCTTCGCCGCCAACTGCTCGACCCGTCCAGCCGCAGCCGACTGCTCGCACGCCTCACCGAGTTGAGCCGCGCTCAGGTGATGGAGCTGCGCGACGAGAAGCTCGCGTCGACCGACCGCAGCATCGCGGAACAGGCCGTCGGCCTCATGGTGCGACAGCTCGGCCAACTCTTCCTCCAGCCGATGGTCGACGCCATGTGGGACCAACTCGCCCCGTCCGATCCCCAGGCGACGACAAAACCCCCGCTCACGGTCAGCGCTCGTACGACCTGACGAACTCCGAATCCGGCACGACTATCTGACACGGAGTGTTGTCCGTTACAGTTCATCAAGACCGTGTTCACCACCACGTCATCCGGAGGTCGCCAGATGAGCATGTCCCGTCGTTCCTTCCTGCGCCGCAGCGGTGCAGCCGCCGGTGCGCTCGCCGCGACCTCCGTCGTGACGGGCGTCGCCCACGCCGAGCCGGCCGCAGCGTCGTCGGCGCACACCGCAGGCACCACGCTGGAGAAGGTGGGCGTCGGCGGCCGTTCGAACGCGAAGGGCTACCGGAAGCTGGTGCAGGGCAAGGGCTGGCCGCTCTACGTCCGCGAAGAGCTGGCCGCGGCGAAGTCGGGTCGCGACGGACGACGCTCCGCGGTCGGCGCGTTCGTCCAGCTCACCGACATCCACATCACCGACGTGCAGAGCCCGGCGCGATTCGAGTACGTCCACCCGATCCAGGGGCCCGCCTTCCGACCGCAGGAATCGCTCGGAACCCAGGGCGCCGTCGCGCTGATCAACCGGATCAACGCTCTGTCGGGCGGACCGTTCACCGGACGACCGTTCGACTGCGTCGTCTCGACCGGCGACAACACCGACAATCACGAGATCATCGAACTCGAGTGGTACCAGCGACTCCTCGCAGGCGGGTCGATCACTCCGAACACCGGGTCCAAGACCAGGTTCGAAGGAGTCCAGGCCCTCGGCTCCGCGACGTACTACCGACCCGAGCTCGACAAGCCCGACATCTACAAGGACCGCGGCTTCCCGACGATCCCCGGCCTGCTGCACGCCGCGATGCGCACGCACACCAGTCCCGGACTGAAGATGCGCTGGTACTCGGTGTTCGGCAACCACGACGACCAGCTGCTCGGCACGGTTCCGAACGGGCTCGTCGACTGGCTGTACCTATCTGACGTGAAGTTCGACCTGCCCGGGTCCGATCCGACGGCCCAGGCGATCGGCCGGGCGCTCGGGTCCGATCCGTCGGCCGTCGTCCCGATGCTGACCAAGCTGAAGACGACCGGCCCCACCCTGCCCGCCACTCGCGATCTCCGACGCCGGCCGTTCACGCCGCGCGAGTTCATCCGCAGGCACTTCGACCCGTCGATCACCGGCGCGGGCCCCGTCGGCCACGGGTTCTCCGATCCCGAGGGCCCCAGCTGGTACCGATTCCAGATCGCCCCCGGTCTGCTGGGCATCGCGATGAACACCACCAACAGCATGGGCATCGCCGACGGCTCGATCAGCGAGAAGCAGCTCGCGTGGATCGAACGGCAGATCTCGTCGCACCGCGACCAGCTGGTGATGGTGTTCAGTCACCACACGTCGTCGACGATGACCGCCGCGCTCCCGAACCCGGAGACGCCAGGCGAGCGGACCTTCGACGGAACGCACCTGGTGGAACGCCTCAAGTCCCACACCAACGTGATCGCCTGGGTCAACGGACACACTCATCGCAACGAGATGATCGCGCACCGCGGATCGACCGGGAAGCACAGCTTCTGGGAGATCAACACCGCGAGTCACATCGACTTCCCGCAGCTTGCGCGCATCATCGAGGTGGCCGACAACAAGGACGGCACGCTCAGCATCTTCACGCCGCTCATCGAGGCCGACAGCCCGTACACGGCCGACACGTCTGACCTGTCGCAGAAGGGTCTGGCGAGCCTGTACCGCGAGCTGTCGTACAACGATCTGCACGCCGATCCCGAACTGCTCGGATCGGCGGCCGACCGCAACTGCGAACTGCTGCTCACGCATCCGTTGCGGTAGCTCGTCCGCTCCCGTCAGCGCGTCTCAGGCCGGCTCAGGCGCCAGGTGCACGTATAGGTCCGTCGACGACGTCAGCACCTGTCGACCGTCCTGATTCGTGACGGTCATCGCAACGGTCACGAATGCTCGACGTCGCGCGGGTTCCAGTTCGACCCGCGTGATCTCGGCCTGGCCGGACAGAACGTCGCCGGCCCGGACCGGTCGCAGGAACAGGACGTCGTCGAGGCTCCGCCCGGCGATGACGTTCCAGTGGCGGAACACCGCCTCGACAGTCAGCCGCTGATTGATCGCCAAGGTGTGGACGCCGCTCGCGATCAATCCGCCGAACGCGCCATCGGCCGCGGCCGCGGCGTCGATGTGGAAGTCCTGCGGATCCCAGTGCCGGGCGAAGTCGACGAGTTCGTCGCGAGTCACCTCGTACTCGCCGAAAGAGTACACCGAGCCCACTTCGAGGTCGTCGCCGTAGAGCTTGTCCATCCGTCGACCGTATCGGGCGGTCAGCCCTTGCGGCGGATCAGGCCCTGCATCATCTTGTGATGACCGAGGACGGCGCGCGCACGGTCGGCCAGACCGGTGACGACGGGACTGTCCTGATTCGGCGACACGACGTGGACCGGCCCGGCCGCGAGATGATCGAGCCCTTCGCGGGCGACGTCGCGCGGCTGTCCGACGACAAGGCCTGGCAGATCGAAGTCGAGGCCTGCGCGCCGCATCGCGGGCGTGTCGGTGACACCGAGGACCAGATGCAGGACGTCGACGCCCGACTCTCGCAGTTCGAGCCACAGACCTTCGGTGAAGATCCGCATGAAGGCCTTCGAACCGCCGTACACCGTGTGCTCGGCCGATCCCAGATAGCCGCTCATCGAGCCGACGGTGACGATTCCGCCCGAACCGCGCCTGCTCATTCGGGCGCCGAAGTGGTGAGCCAATGCCATCGGGACGTTCACGTTCAAGGTGAGGACGTTCATGAACTCGCCGAGGTCGCCGTCGACGAACGGCGCACCGTAGCTGTTGGCGCCCGCGTTGCACACCAGCAGCCCGACGTCGAGGCCGTGCGTCTCGTCCATCACCAGCTGCAGGTCGGCCGGAATCGTGAGATCGGCGCTGATCACCAGGACGTCGGCGCCCTGCGCGCGACAGGCCTCTGCCGTCGCCTCGAGTGGAGCCTTCTTCCGCGCGACGAGCACCACGTTCAGCCCGGCCGCCGCGACCTGTTCGGCGAACTCGGCTCCGACGCCTTCTGATCCGCCGATGATCACGGCCCAGGGACCGTACTTCTTCGCATCGAACTCTGTCGCGTCTGCCATGACTCTCCCGATCGCCGTCCCCGTATCCCCCTCTGGACGCTACCGTCCGCCGCTCAGCGCTTGCGCGACCGCTCGTGGACTCGGCGCAACCCGTCCAGGGTGAGGTGCGGGTGATGCTCGGTGAGGGTGGCGCACTCGTCGAAGATCAACGGCG
>JASLJL010000286.1 GCA_030152405.1 Gordonia sp. (in: high G+C Gram-positive bacteria)
TGTACGACACCCTGTCCGGCATGACCGGTACCGCCGAGACCGAGGCCGCCGAGTTCCAGCAGATCTACAAGCTGGGCGTCGTCTCGATCCCGACCAACCGTCCGATGGCCCGCGCCGACCGCGCCGACCTGATCTACAAGACCGAGGAGGCCAAGTTCGACGCCGTCGTCGACGACGTCGTCGAACGCCACCGTGACGGTCAGCCCGTGCTGATCGGCACCACGAGCGTCGAGCGGTCGGAGTACCTGTCGCGCAAGCTCGCCGAGGCGGGCGTCGACCACTCGGTCCTCAACGCCAAGTTCCACGAGCAGGAAGCCCAGATCGTCGCCGAGGCCGGACGTCTCGGCGCCGTCACCGTCGCCACCAACATGGCCGGCCGCGGAACCGACGTCGTGCTGGGCGGCAACCCGGACGTCATCGCCGACACGCGTCTGCGCAAGTCGGGTCTCGACCCGGTCAACACCCCGGACGAGTACGAGGCTGCCTGGCCGGAGGCGATCGAGGTCGCGCGCACCGCGGCATCCGAGGAGGCCGACAAGGTGCGCGAGGCCGGCGGCCTCTACGTGCTCGGCACCGAACGTCACGAGTCGCGGCGTATCGACAACCAGCTGCGCGGACGTTCCGGCCGTCAGGGCGATCCCGGCGAGTCGCGGTTCTACCTCTCGCTCGGTGACGAGCTGATGCGCCGCTTCAACGGTGCCGCCCTCGAGACGATCATGAACCGCGTCAACCTGCCCGAAGACGTGCCGATCGAGGCCAAGATGGTCACGCGCGCGATCCGCAGCGCGCAGACGCAGGTCGAGGAGCAGAACTTCGAGATCCGCAAGAATGTCCTCAAGTACGACGAGGTCATGAACTCGCAGCGCAAGGTGATCTACGGCGAGCGTCGCGAGATCCTCGAAGGCGAAAGCCACCGCGACCAGATCCGCGGAATGGTCGGCGACGTCGTCGGCGCCTACGTGGACGGTGCGACGGCCGAGGGCTATTCCGAGGACTGGGACCTCGACACGCTGTGGACCGCGCTCAAGGAGCTGTACCCGATCTCGCTCGACTACCGCACCGTCGTCGGTGAGACCGATCAGGGCGATCGCGACGACATCTCGCGTGAGGAACTGCGCGAGAAGGTCGTCGAGGACGCGCTCACCGCGTACGACGCCCGCGTCCGCGAGATCGTCGACGTCGCAGGTGAAGAGGGTATGGCGGACCTGGAGCGCTCGGTCCTGCTGTCGGTCCTGGACCGCAAGTGGCGTGATCACCTCTACGAGATGGACTACCTCCGCGAAGGCATCCACCTCCGCTCCATGGCGCAGCGCGACCCGGTGGTCGAGTACCAGCGCGAGGGTTACGACATGTTCACCGCGATGCTCGACGCGATGAAGGAGGAGACCGTCTCGGTGCTCTTCAACGCACGCGTCGAACTGCAGGCCCCGGCGCCCGCGCTCGGCACGTCGGTCAGCGACATGCTCGCCGGATTCGGCGGCGGCGACGAGACTGCGGACGAAGAGGCACGCACCTTCAGCGGTCCCGGTGAGGACGGCGCCGCCGAGATCCTGTCGCAGGCGCAGGAACTCGCCGGTGCGGCGCCCGCGCCGGCCGTCGCGCAGCAGGCGCCCGCGGGCGGCAGCCGACGCGAGCGCCGCGAGGCCGAGCGCCGCAACCGCCGCCGCAAGTAGCGCTCTCTCGAACACGTTGATGCCCGGTAGTGGACTGATCTCCGCTACCGGGCATTACTGTTGGTCACCATGAGTGGAGGACTGGCGGCGCTGCTGGACGACATCGCGGTGCTGGCGAAGATGGCGGCCGCGTCCGTCGACGATGTCGCGGCGGCCACGGGCAAGGCGAGTGCCAAGGCGGTCGGCGTCGTCGTGGACGACACCGCCGTGACTCCGCGCTATGTGCACGGTGTCCGGCCGTCCCGCGAGCTGCCGATCATCGGCAAGATCGCCAAGGGCTCGATCCGTAACAAACTGCTGATCATCCTGCCCGTCGCGCTGCTGCTCAGCCAGTTCCTCCCGTGGCTGCTCACGCCGATCCTGATGGTCGGCGGCACGTACCTCTGCTACGAGGGCGCCGAGAAGATCTGGGAACTCGTGTCGGGGCACACCAGCGCCACGGACACGACCGACGAGGTCGGCGAAGATCAGGAGAAGACCGTCGTCAGCGGCGCCGTCCGCACCGACTTCATCCTCTCGGCAGAGACCATGGTGATCGCGCTGAACGAGGTCACCGACCAGCCGTTCGTGATGCGCGCCGTGGTCCTCGCCATCGTCGCGGTCATCATCACCATCCTCGTGTACGGCGTCGTCGGCGTCATCGTGAAGATGGACGACGTCGGTCTCGCACTCGCCAAGCGGAGCAGTCGAGCGGTCGCCGCGACCGGCCGAGGACTGGTGAAGGCGATGCCGGTCGTCCTGTCGACGCTGAGCGGTGTCGGCATCGTCGCCATGTGCTGGGTGGGTGGACACATCGTCATCGTCGGGGCCGACGAACTCGGCTTCGGCTTCCCCTACGACGTGGTGCACCACGTCGAAGTGTGGTTCCACGACCTGGTGCCGTCGATCGGCGGCGTGCTCGGCTGGACTGCGAACACCGTGTCGTCGGCGATCTTCGGCGTCCTCTGGGGCGGTCTGGTCCTGGCGATCCTGCACGGCATCCCCTGGCCTCGTCGGGGCGGGAAGACCGCAGACACTCACTGAGCCTCGCGGTTCCCGGCGAGTCGCGGAACCCGGCACGGCGTGTCGTGCGTCCAAAGAGTATGAGCACCATCGAACTGCGGCCCGCACCCACGTCGGCAGGGCCACGCGCCGACGCCGACCCGGCGGAGGTCGCCCGGTCCGCACGTTTGGCGGTGGTCGCCGCCCTCCAACGACTCCTGGAAGTGCTCGACGGGCGCCGTCCATGTGAGCACGTCGCCGCCACGGTGTCGTCGGAGGTGTTCGGACAGGTCGCCGTCGCCCTCAAGAGACGGGAGGCGAGCATGGCCCGGGCGCCTGCACGGGGCAGTGCAATCCGGCTACGGCGAGTCCATCTGCAGATGCGCTCGGCGCGGGCCGCGGAGTTCTTCGGGACCGTCGACCGAGGCGGCCGGATGCACGCGGTGTGCGGTCGCGTCGAGCTCCGCCCGTTGCTGCTGCCGGGCCGGATGCGGCATCCGGAGTTGCACTGGGTGCTCACGGAGTTCGGTCTCGTCTGAACGGCTCGAGCCGCACACTAGACTCGATCGCATCATGGTGAATCGACTGTCGGCGGAAGACGCGATGTATTACTTCCTCGACGGGTCGGGGACCAGCGCGCACATGGGGTCGTTGCTGGTCATCGACTCGGCGACGGCGGGCGACGGTCCGCGTCTGGACTACCAGTCACTGGTCACGCTCGTCGAACGCCGACTGCAATTGATGCCTCGGTATCGCCAGATCGTCAAGGAGGTCGCGCTCGGTCTCGGACGGCCGTTGTGGGCGGACGACCCGGACTTCGACGTCAACTTCCACATCCGACTGTCCGCGCTGCCGCAGCCGGGGTCGATGGAGCAGCTGCAGGAACTGATCGCGCGCATCATGTCGCGACCGCTCGGTCGCGAGCGGCCGCTGTGGGAGATGTACCTGATCGAGGGACTGTCGGGCGGCCGTATGGCCGTGCTCACCAAATCGCACCGATGCCTCGTCGCCGGCCCGGATCACCCGGAGATCGGCACGGTGGTGTGCGACACGACCGTCGTCGCACCTCCCCTGGAGGAGGACCTCTGGATGCCGGGCGCGCTCCCCGGGCAGGCGTCCATGACGGTCGGGGCGATCGCCGACGCGATGGCGCGTCCCGGTGAGCTCGTCGACTCGCTGCTGCGCGGCAACGGTCCCGTCGCGGACATCTGGTCCGTGGCGGACAAGTCCGCGCGGTTCGTCGCGTCCACCGTCGGACAACTGGTGAACACCGCGCCCGACAGCCCGCTGAACGCCGTGACCACGTCGTCGCGGCTCTTCGCGTGCGCGCAGGTTCCGCACCGCGACTGCATGCGCATCGCCAGTCGGTTCGACTGCACGTTCAACGACGTGGTGCTGGCCGTCCTCGCCGGAGTCCTCCGCCGGTGGACGCTGTCGGTCAACGACACCCTCACGCACGGTGAGACGATCCGCGTGATCCTGCCGCTCCGCGTGCGCGACGCCGAGGCCGCGGACGGGGGATCGGGCAGCTGGGTGCCCGAACAGGAGCCGGAGTTCGTCACCGACCTGCCGATCGGCGAGGACTCGCCTGCGGTCCGCCTCATGCAGGTAGCGGGATTGGCGGACCGCTACTCGGGGTCCACCAGGCGGCTCGCGCCGGAGATGAAGCCGTTGCTCCCGGAACTCGGCATGGTTCCGTTCGCCGACTTCTCCACGCGCGCGTTCAGCCAGATCTTCCAACGGACGTACAACGTGCCGATCGCGATGAGCGACGCCATCGGGGAGCGCTTCCTCGCGGGTCACCGAGTGGACGAGATCTACACGATCCCGACACTCGCCGCGCAGCGCGCCATGGCGATCAGCGTGAACGAGTACGGTGGTGCCGTCCAGTTCGGATTCCTCGCCGATCGCGCCGTGGTCGGCGATCTGCCCGCGATGGCCGGGTACGTCGCGGAGTCGTTCGACGAACTGCTGACCAGCGGACTGCCCCAGGACCGATGAGGAGAACCATGCGGGTGTACCTGCCGGCGACGCTGGCGATGATCGGCGATCTGACGTCTGACGAGGAGTTCCGGCCGATCGGCGGCACCGGTTTCGCGGTCACTCCCGCGCTGCGCGAGGCGTACACGTCGGGCGACGACGAGGAACTCGGCGAGGTGGCGCTTCGCGAGGCGGCACGCGCGTCGTTGCGCCTGATCTCCGCGGAGCCGTCCGGTGACGAGGCGCTGCCCTCGCGCCGGGTGGTGGTGGTCGCAGATGCGGACGCCGACGCCCGACCCGATCTGGACGACGCCGTCGTCCGGGTGTCCGGGCCGATCGCCCTGGGCGACATCGTG
This sequence comes from Gordonia sp. (in: high G+C Gram-positive bacteria), assembly GCA_030152405.1. Lineage (GTDB taxonomy): Bacteria > Actinomycetota > Actinomycetes > Mycobacteriales > Mycobacteriaceae > Gordonia. The sequence goes on from JASLJL010000286.1 coordinate 4,991, forward strand.
GCCGTCCACGTCGATGGGGCGGCGGCGGAGTTGGCGGTGGCCGCGGCCGTGGAGGCCGTCGACGCGGCCGATCTCGGTGACGAGGACGCCGAGATCACCATCGGCGACGTCGAAGACCACGATCTGGGTTGGTACGCCACCCAGGAACTGCCGTTTCTGCTCGAACTTCTGTAAAGAGGACAGAAACTGTCCTGTTCGGTTGCGACAGTGGTGGTACCCGATCGACGGGCTCACTCACTTTGGAGGCACTCCATGTACGCACCCGCAGCAGACGACGAGATCACCGGCCTGGTCAACTACATCGATCAGCAGTTGGAGGCGATTCGATCGGCCGCCCTCGGACTGACCGAGGAGCAGGCGTGGTCGACACCGTGCCGCAGCGCCCTGTCGGTCGCCGGGATCATCAAGCACGCCGCGTACGGGATGCGAGGCGGCGTGCGACGCCTCACCGAAGGGCCCTCGGAGTACTCCCTCGACGAGGCCGGGTTCGCCGCATACCTCGGCAGTTTCACCGGCTCCGAGGGAGAGACCGCGGCGCAGGTGATCGCCGAGTTCGACGCGACGCGTGCCGAGTTCCTCGCCGTCGTCCGGTCGGTGGACCCCGACGCCGACTCGATCGAGCCGCCGGCCCCGTGGGACGGCGTCTTCGACGCCCGGCCGATCAAGGTTCGCTACTACCTCTCGCACCAGGTCGAGGAGTACGCCCGACACGCCGGGCACGCAGACATCATTCGTGAGCAGATCGACGGCCAGTCGGTGCCCGGCCTCGTCCTGTCTCTGGCCGGCGCTCCCGCCAACGACTTCTTCACACCGTTCGCTCCTGCACCGGGCACGCTTCTCGCGTGAAGCCGCCCGTCGGCGCCGCTCCGTTCGCCCTCGCGGCCTCCAGCCGCTAACCTACGGGAGCGTAAGTTATCGGTTCCGGACGACCGGAACAGGCAGAGGAGTCGAACATGGGCTGGCGAGAACGATTCGAGGCACCGGTCGCGGGCGTGGCAGGCGGCAAGGGCGGCAACTGGGTGCGTGCGGCGGTCGCGCGTGTCACCACACCGCTGCTGCCCGACGATTACCTGCACCTGGTGAATCCGCTCTGGTCGGCTCGCGAGCTCCGTGGGCGCGTCGTCTCGGTGACGCCCGTGACCTCCGACAGCGCGACGATCGTGATCGCTCCCGGATGGGGCTTCTCATTCGACTATCACCCCGGCCAGTACATCGGGATCGGCGTGCAGACGGGCGGCAGGTGGGCGTGGCGGTCGTACTCGCTGACCTCCGAGCCCGCCAGTTCGGTCGCCGAACGGACGGTGGCGATCACCGTGAAGGCGATGCCCGAGGGCTTCCTCTCCTCGCACCTGGTGAACGGGCTGACGCCGGGGACCGTCGTCCGACTCGCGGCGCCCGCCGGTGAGTTCGTGCTGCCGGATCCGTTGCCGGCCAAGCTGCTGTTCGCCACGGCGGGCAGTGGAATCACGCCCATCATCTCCATGCTGCGGACGATGGCTCGGCGCGGCCAGCGGGTGGACGCGGTGCTCCTGCACTCGGCCCCCGACGAGGCGGATGTGCTGTTCGCCGATGAGCTCCGCGGGTTCGCCGACGCGGGACTGATCGATCTGAAGCTGCGTCTCAC
>JASLJL010000303.1 GCA_030152405.1 Gordonia sp. (in: high G+C Gram-positive bacteria)
CGCAGGCTGTCCGGTTCGAGGACCGCGAGCGTCGCCATCGCAAGCCGCGGTCCGACGCCGGTGACCGTCTGCAGGAGGCCGAAGAGGTCGCGGGCCTCCGGATCGGTGAAGCCGTAGAGGGTCATCGAGTCCTCGCGGACGATCATCGACGTCAGGAGTCGGGTGCGTTCTCCGCGGGTGAGCCTGCCGAGTGTCGGCGGGGTCGCGAGCACGCGGTATCCGACTCCCGCGCACTCGACCACCGCGTGGTCGAGGGCGATGTCGATGACCTCACCGGACACGGACGCGATCATCGGGCTGCCTCCTCCCGTGCCGCACGCAGGCGGGCACGATGACGTTCTTGCGCGACCTTCGCCTGTGCGGCGGCCGCCTCCATCCGTTCGTTGACCGGTCCGCGCCAGCAGTGACAGACGGCCAAGGCCAGGGCGTCGGCGGCGTCGGCGGGCTTCGGCGCGGCCTGGAGTCCGAGAATCCGCGTGATCATCGCAGTGACCTGCGCCTTGTCGGCACGACCGGACCCGGTGACCGCGGCCTTCACCTCCGACGGCGTGTGGAACCGCACCGGGATGCCCCGCTGCGCGGCGGCCAGCGCGACGACTCCCGCGGCCTGCGCCGTGCCCATCGCCGTGCTGACCTGCCGCTGTGCGAAGACCCGCTCGACCGCGACCACGTCGGGTCGGTGAGTGTCGAGCCAATGCTCCACTCCCCGATGGATCGCGAGGAGTCGCTCGGCCAGATCCATGTCGGCCGGGGTCCGGACGACGTCCACGTCGAGCGCCGTGACCGCGCGGCCGCCAGCCGACTCGACCAGTGCGACACCGCATCTGGTGAGTCCCGGGTCGACTCCCATCACACGCACCAGACGACCCGCCCTCCAGACACCCGCGCCACCCAGGCCGGTGACGAACGTTTGTTCGAGACTATCAGTCGTTCTCGAGCTCGGCGAGCACCTCGTCGCTGATGTCGACGTTGCTGTAGACGTTCTGTACGTCGTCCGAGTCCTCGAGGGCGTCGATCAGCTTGAACATCTTGCGCGCACCGTCGGCGTCGACGGCCACCTCGACCGACGCGCGGAAGTCCGGCTCAGCCGACTCGTAGTCGATTCCGGCTTCCTGCAGCGCCGTGCGCACGGCGATCAGGTCCGTCGGCTCGCTGACGATCTCGAACTGCTCGCCGAGATCGGTGACCTCCTCGGCGCCTGCGTCGAGGACGGCCATCAGGACGTCGTCCTCGCTCTGGTCGGCCTTGTCGAGGGTGACGACGCCCTTGCGGGTGAACAGGTACGACACCGAGCCGGGATCGGCCATGTTGCCGCCGTTGCGGGTCATCGCGGTGCGGACCTCGCCTGCGGCACGGTTGCGGTTGTCGGTGAGGCACTCGATCAGGATCGCGACGCCGTTGGGGCCGTATCCCTCGTACATGATCGTCTGCCAGTCGGCGCCGCCGCCCTCTTCACCGCCGCCGCGCTTGCGGGCGCGCTCGATGTTGTCGTTCGGCACCGACGACTTCTTGGCCTTCTGGATCGCGTCGAAGAGCGTCGGGTTGCCCGCCGGGTCTCCACCACCCGTGCGGGCCGCCACCTCGATGTTCTTGATCAGCTTGGCGAACATCTTGCCGCGCTTGGCATCGATGACAGCCTTCTTGTGCTTGGTGGTGGCCCATTTGGAGTGGCCGCTCATAGTGGTGCTTCCTTCCGTCTACGACTGTGAAATCCTACGCTGCCGACACCATGTCGACGAAGAACCGGTGGACCCGGTGGTCGCCGGTCACCTCGGGGTGAAACGACGTGGCCAGCACGTTCTGCTGCCGGACGGCGACGACGCGCCCGGCTGCCGGTCCGTCTGGAACGGTCGCGAGCACGTCGACGCCCTCCCCCACGGACTCGACCCAGGGCGCCCTGATGAACACGGCGCGCATCGGGTCGGCGCCCGGCAGATCAGTGATCCCGGCGAACTGCAGGTCCGTTTCGAACGACTCGACCTGGCGGCCGAACGCGTTGCGGCGCACGGTCACGTCGAGCGCATCGAGGTGCCGCGCGTCGGCCCGCGTGTCGAGGATCTTCGACGCGAGCATGATCATGCCGGCGCAGGAGCCGTACGCGGGCAGCCCGTCCGCCAGTCGCGCGACCAGCGGGTCGTACAGGTCGAACACACCGAGAAGCTTGCTCATGGTCGTCGACTCCCCTCCGGGGATCACCAGACCGTCGACCCGATCGAGCTCGGCGACGCGTCGTACCGGCAGCACCTCCGCGCCCGACTCCACGAGAGCGGCGGCGTGCTCTCGCACGTCGCCCTGCAGCGCGAGCACACCGATCGTCGGACTCACGAGACCGGCCTGGTGACGCTGGCCGCCGACTGCGGCACCCCGGTGCGGGTGAGACCTTCCTGGGTGACCGCGGCGACGAGCCGGCCGGAGCGGTCGAAGATGCGACCCTGGGTGAGCGCTCGGGCTCCGCCCGCCGACGGCGACGTCTGGTCGTACAACAGCCAGTCGTCTGCACGGAACGGGCGCAGGAACCACATGGCGTGGTCGAGCGACGCGTTCTGCGACTCGACGCCGGGATGGACCGTCTTCGACGAGCCGAGCAGAGTCATGTCACTCATGTACGCGAGGGTGCAGACGTGGAGAAGCTGGTCGTCCGGGAGCGGTTTCCGATACCGGAACCACACCCGCTGCTGCGCCGCGAGGGACTCGTGGGTCACCAGCTGGTCGCGGGGAACGATGCGGATGTCGAAGTTCTCCCACTCGGCGAAGAAGACCTTCGCATTGCCTTCGAGCTGGTCGACCTTCTCCTTCTGGTCGGGCAACGACTCGGGCTCGGGCGCCGGGGGCATCGCGTCCTGATGCTCGATGCCGTGGTCGCCTGCGATGTGGAACGACGCGGACATGGAGAAGATCGCCTCGCCGTTCTGCACGCCGGTGACGCGCCGAGTCGCGAACGACCGTCCGTCGCGGATGCGCTCGACCAGGAACACCGCGGGCTGATCGGGTTTCCCTGGACGCAGGAAGTACCCGTGGAGCGAGTGGACCCCGAACTCGGGCGACACGGTGCGCGTCGCGGCGACGAGCGCCTGCCCCGCCACCTGACCGCCGAACGTCCGGCGCAGGGCGCTGGCGAACGCCCCGCCCCGATAGATGTCGGCGTCGATGCGCTCGACAGACAGAATCTCTTCGATATCAGGCACGCTCGGATTATCCCTCACAGCGCTCCGACACGATGATCCCAGGGCCGGTAGGGTCGGCTCCATGACCGAAACCGTTGCCAGTGCGCCCAGTTCGACCGATCTGACGTCCGCTCTCCGGGAGGTGCTCGACGGTCGGTGGTCGGCCACCCGGAACGTGGTTCGCGACCTCATCCAGGAGAAGTCACTGGTCCCCCGTTCGGGCGTCTCGCTCGACGACTATCGGGCGTCGATGCTCGAGCAGATGGCGGCGATGGTGCCGCTCGGGTTCCCCGCGGACGGTTTCCGACCCGAGCACGGCGGCACGGGCGACGTCGGTTCGGCGGTCACGGCGATCGAGACCCTGGGCTACGGGGACCTGTCCCTGATGGTGAAGGCGGGCGTCCAGTGGGGCTTGTTCGGCGGCGCCGTGGAGAACCTCGGAACCGAGCGTCATCACGACAAGTACGTGCGCGGACTCATCGACTTGGACGTGGTCGGCTGCTTCGCGATGACTGAGACCGGTCACGGGTCGAACGTTCAGGCGCTCGAGACGACGGCGACCTACGACGCCGCGACCGGCGAGTTCGTGATCTCATCGCCGACGCCCAGCGCGCGCAAGGACTACATCGGCGGCGCCGCCGAACACGCTCGATACGCCGCGGTCTTCGCCCAGCTGGTGACGGCGGGCCCGGGTGAGGAGCCCACGGGTCGCGGCGTCCACTGCTTCGTCGTGCCGATCCGAGACGCCGACGGCGCCGATCTGCCCGGCGTGACGACCTCCGACTGCGGATACAAGGGCGGCCTGCCCGGCGTCGACAACGGCCGGATCATGTTCGACGGGGTGCGCATCCCGCGCGCCGACCTGCTGAACAGGTACGCCGACGTGGCCGAGGACGGCACGTACTCGAGTCCCATCGAATCGGACAATCGGCGGTTCTTCACGATGCTCGGAACGTTGATCCGCGGACGTGTCACGGTCGGCGCCGCCGCGGGTGCGACGGGCCGCCTCGGGCTCGCGCTCGCCGTCGACTACGCGCTGGTCCGCAGGCAGTTCTCCGCTCCCGGCCAGGACTCCGAGCTGGTGCTCCTCGACTACCGCACGCACCAGCGTCGTCTGCTCCCCCTCGTCGCCCGCGCGTACGCGTTCGCCCTCGCTCAGAACGAGGTGGTGGCCGAGCTCCACGAACTGCAGAGCGCGGATCCGGCCGACGTCGATCCCGACGCGATCCGGAAGCTGGAGGTCAAGGCGGCCGCGATCAAGGCAGGCCACACCGAGTTGGCGTCGCGGGCGGTGTCCGAAGCGCGTGAGGCGTGCGGCGGCGCGGGCTACCTCGACGAGAACCGCCTCTCGCGCCTGCGCGGCGACATCGACGTCTTCACGACCTTCGAGGGCGACAACCTCATTCTTCGCCAACTCGTCGCGAAGCAGCTGCTCACGGCCTATGCCGGCGACGTGAGTGATCTCGACGCCGTCGGATGGATCAAGTTCGTCGCGTCGACCGTCAAGGACATCGCGCTGGAGAAGACGGCCGCCCGACAGGTGGTGCAGACGCTGCTCGACGATTCGGACGAGGATCCCGAGAACAGCGACCTGACGCATCCCGGCACGCAGCTGCGTCTGCTCCGCAATCGGGAGGATCATCTGCTGCGAACGGCCGCGAACCGCATGCGGCGCGCGAAGGACGAGGACGCCGACGCGCAGGAGGTGTTCACCTCGACACAGGACCATCTGATCAAGGTGGGCGACGCGCACATCGAGCGGATCGTCCTGGAGATCGTCGTCGACGTGATCGGCGAGGTGTCCGATCCGGCTACCCGCAAGCTGCTTAAGCAGGTGCGCGACCTGTTCGTCTACTCGCTGCTCGAGGACGATCTCGGCTGGTTCCTCATGCATCGGCACGTCAGCGTGGAACGCGCGAAGGCCATCCGCCGGGGTGTCAACGAGCTGTGCGGGACGCTGCGCCCGCATGCCGGTGAACTGGTGGCCGCGTTCGGCGTCCCGCCCGTCGCTCTCGACGTCCCGATGATCGAGCACCGCTAGCCCTGTCGGGGAGTCACAGCTCTTCGATGTCGATGATGTCGTCCTGGATCGCGCGAGCGACCAGGGCGGCCTTCGTGGACGCGGGACGGCCGATCTCGGCGTACTTCGCGCGGATGCGCGTGAGGTGCGTGTTGACGGTGCCCAGCGAGATGTGGAGCGCCTGACCGCAGGCGGGCTTCGAGTCGACCATCAGCCACGTGCGGAGCACTTCCACCTCGCGGTCGGTCAGGGTGGGCCGGGGCAGCTCGGGTGCGGCCGGTTCGACGACCGGAGCGAATCGCTGCATACGACGTGCGGCGGCACCTTCGACGTACACCGGGCGACCCGGCAGCGGCATGACGCGGGCACTGAGACGAGCGAGGGCGTCACGACGACGCTGCTCCGCGGCCGCCGACGGCGCCTGGGTCGAGACCGAGGCGAAGCCGTTCGCGGTCCGATTGGTGGGCCGTGCGGGGGTGCTCGTCGGGCGGAGAGGTGCGGTGCGGATCGCGGCGACGGTCATGATGTGTTCCCTTCCTCGGTGCCGGTGGCGAGCAGTTCGCCGGGCTGTTGGAAAGAACGTTATGGGTGTGATCCACAGAACGCGATGGGGAGAACTACCCATGACATCACAGCAGGTCAGAGGATGTTTATCGCCGACTCCCCACGCGGACTGCCCACGGCGGGCCGGATCTCACTGCGCGGCGGTGTTGCGGGCGTGCTCCGCATCGAGCATCGGCAGATCCTCCCGGCCGACGAGACCGGTGGACAATGCGAACTCGACGAGCCGCAGGCGGCGGTTGGAGGCGAGTTTCCCCCCGCCTGCGCGCATGCCCGCCACCCCGATGAGATCGAGCTTGTCGCACACGTTGTCGAGTTTGCGGTTGAACTTCGTCAGCGACCAGCCCAGGCGCGCCGCTGCCTGAGCGGAGCTCGGGAGCGCGCTCGCACCCGTGCCGTCACGTCGCAGCACGGCCTCGGCGAGCACGAGGACCGCCAGCTTCTGACTCTCGGTGAAATTGGGGACTCCGCGCGTCGTGTCGCCGCGACCGGGCGTCGTGGCAGGCGGCGGCGCGACGGCAGGCGTGCCCGCCTGCACCTGCACCTCGTACGTCGTCGGCCCGGCGCTGAACACGATGCTCGTGCGGCCGAAGACGAGTGGCATCCGGGCGCCCGGCCCGAGCGTCGCGGTGAAGCCCAGATCGGCAGCGGTGACGGTCGCCGTCAGGTGGGTGCCGAGATTGGTCAGCCACCACATGCCGTTCTCGTCGTGCAGGAGCAGGAATCGTCGGTGGAGGTACGGGTTGTCGTCGACGGTGAGAGTCGCCTCCCGCCCGATGTAGAACGGCTTCCCCGGGACCACGGCCAGACGTTCGCCGCAGAACTCGACGAATGTGGCGTTGTTGCCGCTGGGTACCACCCTCATCGACTCCCCGAGGTCACTGCGACACGGTCACGGCGAGCACGGTGACGTTGTCGTGCGCGCCGCTGGCCAGAGCCGCCTCGACGAGGGACGCGGCGGCAACTTCGACGTCGCCGTCCGCCGCCGCGATGATCGACGCGATCTCGGCGTCGTCGAGCTCGCCGTCGAGTCCGTCGGACGACATGACGACGATGTCCCCCGGGACGGCGGCGAACGCGAAGTAGTCGGCGAGAGGCTCGGCCATGCCCGCACCGAGCGCCCGGGTGATGACGTTGCGCCGCGAATCGACTCGTGCCTGCTCCGGCGTGAGGTACCCGGCGGTGACGAGTTCCTGCACCTGGGAGTGGTCGACGCTGACCTGGGTGAGAGCCGACTGCGAATACAGGTAGGTGCGCGAGTCGCCGATGTTGAACGCCACCCAGGCGGGGCCCTCGTCGCCTTCGGCGAGGACCACGCCGGTCGCCGTGGTGCCCGCGCGGCGTCCCGTGTCCGAACCGAACTCGCCGATCTTCTCCTGCGCCTGCACCAGCAGCCCGGCGATCGCCGTCCGGGTGTCGTCGAACGACTGCCCGACGGGTGCATCGCGGAGCGTGAGGAGAGCGGCCTCGCTCGCGAGCTCTCCGCTGTCGTGCCCGCCCATGCCGTCGGCGACGAGATAGCGACCCGGTTGAGCGAGAGCGGCGTCCTCGTTGGCGTCGCGGACGCGGCCCACGTGACAGACCACGGACCAGTCGACGGTCAGGTCCCCGACCGTGTCGCGCCCGGTCTGCGCGTCGTCGCGCACGATGACGGAGTCGTCCATGCTCACCTCTCTCCAGGGCCTCGCATCTGCGAGACGTCCGCGGAACGTCGGCCACGCGCACCGACACATGCACAGGCGTGCCTGTGTATACGCTTAACAGCGTAGTCGAGGTGCGCGGTGCGACGTGTCATCGGTTTCCCGACGTGTCATCGGTTGTAGGTGTTGCCCGAGCCTGTGTCCGCGGTCGGAGCCGCTGCGCCCTGATCCCAGTTGACGGAGTTCCGGCTCCCGGTGACCTGCAGTCGGCCGATCGCGCCGCTCACGACCACCGTCGAACGACTCCCCTTGACGGTGAGGTTCTCGATCCCCGAACTGTTGATCGTCGCCGAGTCGGAGTTCACGACCACGGTTCCGAGCGTCTTGTTGGTGACACGCGCGTTCGGGGCGTCGATGTGCAGCGTGTCGATGTGGTCCACGTTCAGACCGGTCCCGCTTCCGGAGACGGTCGCCGTCCCCCAGTCCGCGCCGAGCAGAGTGACGCCCTCGGCGCGGATCGTCACCGCCGTGGCCGAGTCGATGTTTCCCGACACACCCGCTCCGGTGACCGTCACGGCGCCGCAGTCGCCCTCGATCACCGGCGACGCTCCGTCGCTGGTGACGGTGATCGTTTCGCGCGCCTCGCACGTGCCGCCTGCGGACAGATCGCGGACGCTGCCTGCACCGACGGGCAGTCGAGCCTCCCGGTCCGAGTCTCCGTCTCCGCTCGCACACCCCGCGACGACGACTGCGATGCCGAACAACACGAACACGGAACCGAATCTCGATGCGTTCATGTCGCTATCAGATCACGTCAGCGGGACCCTGTCGTCGGAGAGCGTGATCACCCGGAGGGGATTCGTCCCCGTGAGCCGGCGTTCGACGGTCCACGCGTGCACTTCATGGGCAGCCCACAACTGCAGGGTGTTGATCCGCCCGACGGGACCGGGCGCTCGCCCGCGTGAGACGTGGGCGTCCCATTCCCGCACAGTCATGCCCGCGTGTTCGGCGCAGGCGCCGACAAGCCACAACTCGTCACCGGAATCGGTGTCGACGATGATCGGGTTCACAGCATGTCGCCTTCACTGAGAGGTTCGGACACCGGAGATACGGCCGCGCCTGTGCGCATGATGTCTGATCATTACCCCGATTGACCGTCGGATGATCGAACGTCATCTGTTCAATCGACACATGTCGCCCGAACGTTTCAATTGAAAGCAGACCGACGAAAACAGACGGCCGGGATCACCTCGCGCACACCGGATGTCGTCGTGTCGACGGCTACGTCCTGAACTCTCGGATCACACGGCCGCGGTTCGGCGCACGTCGGCGCGCAGACCGCCGGCCGATTCGACCTCCGACCACACGTCGTCGAGCGAGAGGCACAGAACCTGCGCGAGCGCGGCGATCGTCGCGAACGACGGCGCCACGACCCGCCCCGTCTCGATCTTGCGCAGCGACTCCGGCGAGATCCCGGCCGCGACGGCGATGTCGAGCATCGACCGCTCGCCGCGAGCGGTTCGCAGGAGCGCGCCGAGCCGTTTGCCGCGCGCGATCTCCTCCGGAGTGTGCGGAATCCTCACCATGACGCCGATCATAATACCGGTATTACTTGACCGTCAATATTAGACCGGTATTGTTATCCACATGATTGAGATCCTGTCTCCCGACCAGCTCGTCCGTGCTCGCGCCTCCGGCCGTCTCGTCGGCGACATCCTCCACACACTCAAGGGCCGCGCTCAGGTCGGGACGAACCTGCTCGACATCGACCGATGGACGCGGGAGATGATCCTCGCGGCCGGCGCGGAGTCGTGTTACGTCGACTACGCGCCCTCCTTCGGCCGCGGACCGTTCGGCCACTGGATCTGCACCGCGGTCAACGACGCGGTGCTCCATGGCCTGCCCCACGACTACCGGCTCGCCGACGGGGATCTGCTCACGCTCGATCTCGCCGTGACACTCGACGGAATCGCCGCCGACGCCGCGATCAGTTTCATCGTCGGCACGCCGTCGGCCGACGACCTCGCGATGATCGAGACCACGGAGAAGGCCCTGGCCGCAGGCATCGCACAGGCCCGTCCCGGCGCCCGACTCGGCGACGTCTCGCACGCCATCGGCGAGGTGCTCGCCGGCGACGGATACCCGATCAACCTCGAGTTCGGCGGCCACGGCATCGGGTCGACGATGCATCAGGACCCGCATGTGGCGAATCACGGCCGACCGGGCCGGGGTTATGAGCTCCGCCCCGGACTGCTGCTGGCGCTCGAGCCCTGGGTGATGGCCGACACCGACCGACTCGTCGTCGACCCCGACGGCTGGACCCTGCGCAGCGTCACTGGGTCGCGGACCGCCCACAGCGAGCACACCGTCGCCATCACCGACAACGGAGCCGAGATCCTCACTCTGCCGGGCGGCCCTCTTCGTTGAGGTCTCGATGCCCGCTGGCGAAGTCCGCACCCCAGGCGTCCATCGCCGTCACGATCAGTTCGAGGCTCCGCCCCTTCTCGGTGAGGGCGTACTCGACGCGCGGGGGCACCTCCGGATAGACGGTCCGCTGCACCACGCCGTCCTCTTCGAGCTCGCGCAGCTGGCGGGTCAAGGTCTTGGTGTTGGCCAGCGGCACCAGCCTCCCGAGTTCGTTGAAGCGCCGCGTACCGCCGAGCAGATGTTTGACCACTGTCAGCTTCCAGGTGCCCCCGAGGACTGAGACCGCGACCTCCACGGGACACACCTCCATCGCTCGGGCCACCGGCAACCGCATGAATCCTCCTAGGCGACATTATTGTCCGTACTAGCGGAATCTACTCCATGGCGAGAGCATCGACTCATGCACCACATCGAAGCGGCCGACCGGACCGTCCTCTGGATCAGCGCCCACCCCGAACCACGCTCACTGAACGGATCCCTCCGGCGCGACGCTGTCGCGCACCTACGGTCACGAGGTCACACGGTCGAGGAATCGGACCTCTACGCGATGGACTGGGACCCTGTGGTCCGCACCGCCGAGGCCGGGACGTCGCAGCAGGCCGAGACATCGCGGGAACAGGAGAAACTGCTCCGGGCGGACGCCGTGATCGTTCAGTTCCCACTGTGGTGGTACGGCATGCCCGCCATCGCCAAAGGGTGGTTCGATCGGGTCTTCACCGGCGGGTTCGCCTTCGGGGTCGATCCCGAGTCCGGGCGGAGGTTGAGGTTCGAGCAGGGCCCGTTCGTCGGCAAGCGTGCTCTCGTCGTGACCACGCTCGGTGATCGACCACTCGCCATCGGCCCTCGCGGGAAGTCCGGCGAACTGCGAGAACTGCTCTTCGGCCTGCTGCACGGCACCTTCGCCTACACGGGCATGAGCGTCCTGCCGCCGTGGGCACTTCCCAGTGCCGACCGACTCACCGACTACGACGCTGCGAGAAGCGGACTGATCACTCGTCTGGATCGTCTCTTCACCGACGAGCCGATCCCCTATCGACCACAGTTCACCGGCGACTACACGGAGGACTGGGAACTCGCGCCCCACGTCCGCCCGGGCGAGCACGGCGTGCGGATTCACGTGCAGTGACTCGTGCCGTTCGTAGAACCGAAATGAGGTGCTGCTCCACAACCCTGAATCGTCACTCGGTGGCCGCGACGGGCAGCCTCAGGAACGCTGCTAGGAGAACTGCCGCCACCAGTGCGACGGCCGCGTTGACACCGATGGCGAGCCGTAGGCCTGGGAGCAAGGTGGCGGCGACCGTGCCTGTGGCGATGGCCGACATGACGGGAGTGCCGAGGGCTATCCCGACCTGTTGACTCATGGTGACCAGGCCCGTCGCCAATCCCTGCTGGTCGGACGGCACGCCTGCGGTGGACGCCACGGTGTAACCGACAATCGCGACGAGATTCGCCGCTCCCCCTACGAAGGCCAGCACCAATAGCGGGAGGAGCCATGCGCGGGTGTCGCCGACAAACGCGAGGGGCACGGTGGCAACCGCCTGCACGACCAGTCCGCCGACGATGGCGGTCTTCGCGTCGCTGCGACCGATGATCGTCGGGGCGAGGAGTCCGCCGAGCACTGTGCCGATTCCGAGGACGCAGAGGATCAGCCCGGCGGCGATCGCGCTGTAGGAGAGAACCTGCTGCAGGTAGAGCGTCAACAGGAACACCAACGAGGTGAACGTGCCGAAGGAGAGCAGACCAGCCGTGTTGCCCCAGCCGATGTTGCGGCGCTTCAACAGCGACGGTGTCAGGAGAGGCTGATCGGCGCGGCTCTCGATCGCGAGGAACACGACCAGCAGCACGACTGCGGCAAGGATCGGCGCCCAGGCTCCGGGGTGGGCCCAGCCAGCGTGGCCGGCGGTGTCGATACCGAACACGAGCGTGACCAGGGCGAGCGTGATGGTCACCGCGCCCGGCACGTCAAGCGTGGGGTGGGGTCCGCGCGCCGGTTCGCGCAACACGAACGGGGCGATGATGATCACGGCCGCGGCGACCGCGACGTTGATGAAGAACGCCCACCGCCAAGAGACCGCACCGGTCAGTAGCCCGCCGAGCACCGCTCCAGCGGTGAAACCGGCGGCCATGAGCGCGCCGTTCAGTCCCAGGGCACGGGAACGGGCCGGCCCCTCGGGGAACATCGTGGTCATCAGGGACAGTGCGGCGGGGGTCACCATCGCGGTGGCGATGCCCTGCCCGACGCGGGCAGCTATCAGGAGCACCGGCCCCGCGGCGAGGCCGCCCACCAACGAGGAGACCCCGAGCAGGACGATGCCGATCAGGAACAGTCGCTTGCGGCCCACCAGATCGGCGACCCGGCCGAAGAACAGCGTGAACCCGGCCGCGCACAGAGCGAAAGCAGTGACGATCCACTGCAGAGCGCCGGTGGCGAAGCCGAGCTCGGCACCGATGTGCGGAAGTGCGACGTTCAGGATGGAGAAGTCCACGGCAAGGGTGAAGTTCGCCGTCAGCAGGACTGCCATCGCGACCTTCTGAGCGGGAGAGAAGCGGTCGGCACGCGATGGGCAGGTCGTCACGGACGGAGGCGGTGATGCGTCGATTGCAGTCATGCAATCCAGAATCAAACGTCGCACAGCGCTCGGCCAGATCCCCGGATTGACGAGTCTGGGGGTGCCTAGCACTGACAGGGCCAGGCTTCGCCTCGGCATGTGGGCGACAATCGGATGCATGGAACTTCACCCCTTCGACGCAGCGACCCAGGCGGTCGACGTGGATCGCCCGGTCACCGAACTGGGCGAATTCCTGCGCTCGCGTCGCGACCGGATCACCCCGGACGAGGTCGGCGTCAACAGTTACGGCCGACGCCGCGTGCCGGGCCTCCGGCGGGAGGAGCTCGCGCAGCTGGCCGGCGTTTCAGTGACCTATCTGACCCGACTTGAGCAAGGACAGTCGCAGAACGCGTCGGATGCGATCATCCACGCACTCGCCCGCGCCCTGCGCCTCGATGCCGACGAGCGGGCGCACCTGTACGCGCTGGCGCATCCGGCCCCGGCGCAGCCGCCCGCCACACGGAGGCCCGAGGTCGCGAAGCCGGGTGCCGAGCAGTTGCTGCACTCGATGAGTGCCGTCCCGGCGGTGCTGTTGGGCCGGTTCAACGACATCCTCGCCTGGAACCGCGCAGGGCACCGCTTGCTCGCCGGACACTTGGACTACGACGCACCGTCCAGGATCGAGGACCGCCCCAATCAGCTGACGCTGTTGTTCCTCGACGAGCACACCCGAGACCTGTACATGGATCGGACCGACGAGGCAGCACTCGCGGTCGCGTCATTGCGATATGTGGCAGCACGATTCGCCGACGACCACCGACTCGCCGAGTTGGTCGGCGAGCTATCCGTCCGCAGCCCCGAGTTCGCACAGCTGTGGGCAGGCCATGAAGTGCGACTCTGCACGAGCGGCGCGAAACGGTTCCGCCACCCCGAGGTCGGCCACTTGACGCTTGGGTACGAGGTGCTTCACCTCCCCGAGGGCGACGGGCAGCGAATCCTCACCCACACCGCCGAGCCGAACAGCCCATCGTTCGAGGCGTTGCGCCTGCTGACGTAGGCGTCGGCGCTCGAGCAGGCCGCGATCTGACCTCTATCGCCAGACTTCGCTAGTTGCGACGATGCGCATCCCGTGGTGGCAGTCGGACCTCATAGTCACCGATCTTCCGCTCGAGGAGTGCGAGAGCGTCGTCGAGCCGACTGCGCCGGTCCAAGATTCGTCGGCGGTGCTCTCGCAGCAGCGTCAGCCGCTCGGGCACGCCGTCAGGGTCGTGCGAGACATGCCGGGTGAACTCGGCGATGTCTGCCAGCGGCATGCCCGTCTCCCGAAGGCGGAGCAGGACCTCGATCAGGTGAACGTCGCTGTCGCTGTATCGGCGTCGCCCGGCCCCGTCTCGTCTCGGGTCGGGCAGGATGCCGCGGCGTTCGTAGTACCGGAGGGTGTCGGCGTCCAACCCCAGGCGACGGGCCACGACGCCGACGGCGTGGAGGTCGGCCATCACATCATCCTCGCAGAGTCCAGCGCGACGAGGGCATCTGCCGCCAGCGGTGTTCGCGCGCCGATGACGGCCGATCGGAGTTGGTCGACTGAGGAGACCCCGACCACCGGCGTGACCGGCCGGTCACGCTGAGCCATCCAGGCGAGCGTGGTCTGACCGGCGTCGAGACCCGCGTTCGCGGCGACGTCGTCGAGCACGTCGAGCGCCGCGCGGTTGGCCTGCGTCGCGTAACCGTCCGGCAGAGGACGGTCGGCTCGGGTGTACGCCCCGGACAACAACGGCGAGTACCCGAGCATCACGATGCCCGCAGTTTCACACTCCGCAACCACTTCCTCGTCGAGAAGCACATGCGGGGCCAAGTCCGCCTCAGGTGCGGGGCGAAGAAAGCTGAAGCGCTGTTGGAGGTATCGGTACCCGGTGTCGCTGCCGCCGGCGGCGACGGCGTCACGCAGTCGAGGAGCGGTCAGGTTGCTCGCTCCGATCTCGCGCACCAGCCCCTGCTCGCAGAGTTGCTCCAGCGCCCCGATCGTCTCCTCCAGCGGCACGGCCGGATCGTCGACGTGAGCGTAGAGCAGATCGATGTGGTCGATGCACAGCCTGGACAGGCTGTCGCGAACCTGGGTGCGGATGGCCGACGGCGACAGACCGAGCGCGTCGGTCAGATCATGGCCGCCGGGGCACGGTCGGGCCCCGACCTTCGTCGCGACAGTGATGTCGTCGCGCCGATCGGGGTGTCTGCCGAGCCAGGCGCCCAGAACCTGCTCGGACTCGTCACCAGTGCCTCCGGGCATCCAGAACGCGTAGTTGTTCGCGGTGTCCCAACACCTCGCCCCGATGTCGTATGCCTCGTCGAGGATCCGAAGGGCTCTCTCAGTGGGCACCGTGGTGCCGAAGTACATCGTTCCGACGGCGATCGGGGGCAGGCCGGGTCTGGTGCGAGCGTTGGTCATCATGCCTGGAGATCCTCGGACCTGGACCATGGTCCAGGTCAAGGCTCCGAAGTCAGAGCTTGATGAAACTGAGCGCTCGAATCAGATACCGGAGATGCTCACTGCCGTTGAACAGCAAGGACCTGATTGGTCCGGGCCAGATGGACGTGCTCATCGGAATAGAGGTCGATCTCGACATAGACGAGCTGTGCGCCTGTCTTGATGACTGATCCGCGAGCAACGACGAACTCGCCCTGCGCGGACCTGAGGAAGTACGTCGTCGACTCGACGGTCGTCCACAGGTCTCCGGCGTCCAGGCTCAGCGCTGTCGTCACTGCGCCCACCAGGTCGGACACACCCATGATCGCACCGCCGTGGAGCCCGCCTCCCATTGTTGAGAGCTCGGTCCGATTGCGTAATCGCGCCTCGACGACCCCGTCCGACAACGAGGTGAACTCGATCCCCAGCGTGCGAGCAAACGGGACCATGTCGAGGATCTGGTCGGACGCGAGCTCCATGGTCGCCCCTTTCACCCTGAACCCAGATGCTGTGATGACGGTCACTTGTAGGTCTACAGGTGTAGACATACAGGTGTCAACAGTTGTCGGCGTCAACGCTGCAACATCGAGCACCCGGCGCCGATCGAGGAGGTTCACATGGGCACATCCGGAAAGCCGCGCCCTCGATCACCGAGAGGCGAGGGCGAGACACTTCGACACGACATCCTCACAGCGACGACCGAATTGATCACCGAGGGCGGTGGTCGCTCAGGCCTGTCGCTGCGGGCGGTCGCGCGACGTACCGGCGTCGACACGATGATGCTCTACAGACACTTCGACACCCTCGACGCGATCGTCGACGAGGTTCAACGTCAGCACTACCTCCGCTTCACTGAAGCTCTGCGTGATGGCGTCGCCGAAAGCGACGACGAACTCGCCGCGTTTGCTCACAACTTCGTCGAGTACGGATTGTCGAACCCGGGCCCGTTCCGCCTGATGTTCGCCACACCGCTCGACACCGACCGGACCGTGCCCGACGACAAACCCATCCTGGGAGAGCCGGCTTTGACACTGCTGGTCGATCTCATGCGTACCCATCTGGCCGACCATGAACCGAGACGAGATCCGTGGCGTGCAGCGATCTCACTCTGGACCGGCCTCCACGGAATCGTCCATCTTCGACTGTCTGTCGGAATGCGTGGCGAGTCCGCCTGGCCGCCTGTCGAGAGCCAGATCGCAGACGCACTGATCCCCTTCTATACCGCACCATTGTCAATCAGACCTTGACGCCCGGTAGATTCTGCGTCAAGCTAGTCCTGACGAAAGGAGCAAGAAATGACTCTCATCGACAGGGCGAACGACGTCGACGTGACGGCAGCGTCCCGGCGAGTACTGAACGCGGCCGCCACCGAAGCCGGGAGATGCGCCGATGAACTCATTGGGACGGGACCGTTGCCCGGAACACTGGAGTGGGAGGCCGAGCAAGGGACCGAGATCCCCGCCCAGCGAACTCTGGCGTGGCAACTGGTCAGCCTGCGTGTGCAGGACGGCGCGGGATTGGACTGTCTCGAGACCGTGGTCGTCCTGCGATCGATGGCCGTCAGCTGGGAGGTGATCGGGCGCGCGGTGGGCACGAGCAGGCAGGCCGCCCACGAACGCTGGGGTGCACGAGTCAAGCAGATTCTCGGGTGACTGCCCGAGGAGGGCGAAACGAGGCATCAGACGACAAACGAGGCATGCATGCATGCCTCGTTTGTCGTCGAGTACCTCGTTCAGCAGTCCGGCCCCACGACGGAGGCCGGACTCGTGATCACCAGCCGCGCTCGGCGAGGCGGTGCGGCTCAGGGATCTCGTCGACGTTGATGCCCACCATCGCCTCTCCGAGACCACGCGAGACGTTCGCGAGCACGTCGGGATCGTCGTGGAACGTGGTCGCCTTGACGATGGCTGCGGCACGCTGAGCCGGGTTGCCCGACTTGAAGATGCCGGAGCCGACGAACACGCCCTCCGCGCCGAGCTGCATCATCATCGCGGCGTCGGCCGGGGTGGCGATGCCGCCGGCGGTGAACAGCACCACCGGGAGCTTGCCGAGCGCGGCGACCTCCTTGACCAGCTCGTACGGCGCCTGCAGCTCCTTGGCGGCCACGTAGAGCTCGTCCTCGGGGAGGTTCTGCAGCTTGCGGATCTCCTGGCGGATCTTGCGCATGTGAGTGGTGGCGTTCGAGACGTCTCCGGTGCCGGCCTCGCCCTTCGAGCGGATCATCGCCGCGCCCTCGTTGATGCGACGCAGCGCCTCGCCGAGGTTGGTGGCGCCGCACACGAAAGGCACGGTGAAGGCGAACTTGTCGATGTGGTTCGTGTAGTCCGCGGGGGTCAGGACCTCGGACTCGTCGATGTAGTCGACGCCGAGGCTCTGCAGGATCTGCGCCTCGACGAAGTGCCCGATGCGAGCCTTGGCCATCACGGGGATCGACACGGCTTCGATGATGCCGTCGATCATGTCGGGGTCGCTCATGCGCGACACGCCGCCCTGTGCGCGGATGTCGGCGGGCACGCGCTCGAGCGCCATGACGGCGACGGCGCCGGCGTCTTCGGCGATCTTCGCCTGCTCAGGCGTGACGACGTCCATGATCACGCCGCCCTTCAGCATCTCGGCCATACCGCGCTTGACGCGTGCAGTACCGGTCGCCGGGGCGTTCTGGGGATCGCTGGTCACTGTCGGTGCTCCTGAGTGTCTGATGAGAAAGGACCCCAACAGTAAACCCGATCGCGCCCGATGTGCATTACGCGGGTCAGGCCTCTGCGATCTCGAAGTACGCGGGCATCGGCGCGCGACCGCCGAGTCGAAGCCACCGGACCATCCGCCGTCCGCGCAGTGCACGGGTGTCGCGCACCGCGTCGTTGTAGAAGCGTCGGGCGATCGTCACACGCGTCTGCGCATCGGCGACGACGTCGACGAGTCCCGCGTCTGCCACCGCCTGTGGATGGTGGGCGATCGCGGCCGACAGCAGATTCTCCGCGCCCTCACGCTCGGAGGGATCGGTCCCCGCGGGGATGCCGGCGGCCTTCGCCAGTGCGGGCGCATCTGGTCCAGCCGCGTCGACGACCTCGCGGGCGACCCGTACCCGCCGGTCCAGCGCGTCGACGAGGGCGCCGCGTGCGAGAGTCACCCGCTCGTCGAGAAGTCGCAGTCTCGTCGCCCGCGTCGAGCACAGGATCGCGAACCACACGAGTCCGAGAACGACGGCCACCGCGGCCACCGAGACGAGCCACGTGAGAAGCGCAGTCATGCGGGTCCCCCGATCAATCCGACACGACGACGGGGCCCGCGTCGTGAGTCACGGCGTCGTACACGCGATGGATCTGGTCGGCGACCCTCGACCAGTCGTACTCCTCGGCGCGGGCACGCCCTCGTTCGACGTACCCGGCCCGCAGCGCGTCGTCCCCCAGCAGGCTGTTGACCTGGGCGGCGAGTGCCGTCGGCGATCCCGTCGAGACGAGGCAGCCCGCCTGACCGTGGTCGAGGACCCGGGCGAAGGCGACCAGGTCGCTCGCGACGACGGCGGCGCCCGCCGCCATGGCCTCGACGAGGACGATGCCGAAGCTCTCCCCGCCGAGGTTCGGGGCGACGTAGACGTCGGCGCTGCGCAGCGCCCGCGCCTTCGTCTCGTCGTCGACCATGCCGAGGAAGGTCAGATGCTTCGCGAGGTCGCCCGCGCGTTTGATCAGCGCGCCCTGATTTCCGCCGCCGACCACCAGAACGGTCACATCGGGGAACTGCTCCACGATCGTCGGCAGCGCCCGCATCAAGATGTCGATGCCCTTGCGCGGTTCGTCATAACGCCCGAGGAACATGACCGTCTTCCCGGCCCGGGGGAAGCCGTCGAGCGGCTCCACGCGAGAGAAAGAGGCGACGTCGACACCGTTCGGGATCTCGATCGCGTCGTTGCCGAGCGACTCCATCTGCCAGCGACGCGCAAGCTCGGACACCGCGATCTTGCCGCGGATGCGCTCGCGGAATTGCCGGAGCATCGAGTCGAACGCCGACAGCCAGATCGACTTGGTGGTGGCCGTGTGGAAGGTCGTCACGATCGGACCGGTCGCCACCATGAGCGACAGCATCGAGAGGCTCGGCGCGTTCGGCTCGTGGACATGCAAGACGTCGAACTCATTCGTCGCGATCCACCGGCGCAAGATGTGGAAAGCCTTAGGAGAGAAGGCGACCCGCGAGACCGAGCCGTTGTACGGGATGCCGAGAGCCGGTCCCGCCGAGTCGACGTAGTCGGGCAGTTCGACGTCGCGGCCGGCGGGGGCGAGCACACGCACCTCGTGTCCGCGTCGGATGA
>JASLJL010000327.1 GCA_030152405.1 Gordonia sp. (in: high G+C Gram-positive bacteria)
CGTCGGACAGGGACTTGAGCTCGACCTCGCCCTGCAACGCATCGTCGACGTCGCCGCCGGTGTGCTCGACGCGCGCTACTGCGCCCTCGGCGTGCGTGGACCGGAACTGAGCCTGCAGGCGTTCGTGTACACCGGGATAAGCCCGGAGGTGCGGGACACGATGGGTCGGCTGCCGGTCGGTCACGGTGTGCTCGGCGAACTCCTGCATCATCCGGAGGTGCTGCGCATCCCGCGGCTGTCCGATCACCCGGCGTCGGTCGGCTTCCCGGCGCATCACCCGCCGATGGACACCTTCCTCGGTGCTCCGATCATCGTCCGCGGTGAACTGTTCGGCAGTATCTATCTCACCGAGAAGCAGGGCGCCCCGGAGTTCACCGAGCTCGACGAGAAGATCGTCGGCGTGCTGGCGGTCGCGGCCGGCATCGCCGTCGACAACGCGAGATCGTTCGAGAGTTCCCAGGCCCGCCTGCACTGGATGCAGTTGCTCGCCGACCGCGGCAGCGAACCGGTCCGCGGCGTCAGCCTCGAGGACACGCTGACCGGGGTGTGCACCGACGTCGCGGCGTTGACCGCGGCTGACGACGTGTACGTCGTCACCGGGGATCAGCTCGTCGCGCACACCGGCGCCGCCGTGGACGTCGAGGGCCTCGCCGACACCGTCGGCGACATCGGCGCCGGACTGACGGTGGTGAGCATCGACGGTCCGCGGCCGTGGTTGCGTCCCAGCGCGCGCTGGGTCACGGCACAGCCGATTCAGGGGCCGCCGGGCCAGTTTCGGGCGATCGTGCTGACGCATGCCGAGCATCGCCTGTGGACCGCGGAGGAGGAGGCCGGCCTGGCGGGTGTGGCCCGCGTGGTGTCGCTGTCCACCGCCTACGCCGATCAGCAGGAACTGGCCCGTGAGATGGAGGTCCTCGAAGATCGCCACCGCATCGCGCGCGATCTGCACGATCTCGTGATTCAGCGGCTGTTCGCGATCGGGATGTCGATGCAGACGGTCCGTGCCCGACCGGACGAGCTCGACTCCCGGATGGATCAGGCGATCACCGACCTCGATGCCACGATCGCGCAGATCCGGACCTCGATCTTCGATCTCCAGAGCGCCACCGGTCCCGGGCGGACACTGCGTCGTCGGGTGCTCGACGTGGTCTCCGAACTGGCGGCCCACGTGCCGATCACGCCGAGTGTGGCGTTCTCCGGTCCCGTCGACACCGTCGTTCCCGATGCTCTCTCACCGCACGTGGAAGCGGTGCTGCGAGAAGGACTGTCGAATGCGCTCCGACATGCCGATGCAGAGCGGATCGGCGTGCGGATCGTGGCGGGTGACGAGCTGGTGGTCGAGGTGCACGACGACGGCGTCGGCATCCCGGCCGACGCCGCCCGGTCGGGTCTGCGGAATCTCGCTCGACGTGCCGCCGAATGCGGCGGCGAGTTCCGCGAGAGGTCGTCGGCCGACGCCGGGACGACGCTCACCTGGACTGTCCCGCTCGGTTGACCGTCAGTCGACCAGTTCGCGGGAGTGGACCTCGGAGTCGGGGACGATGACCACCTCGCGGTCATGTGTCAGGACGTGCAGGAAACCGGGTTCGGCTTCGAGCACGAAGCCGTCGATGACGCCGGAGTCGGTGTGGATGAGTTCTTCGCCCATCCACGGGGCGTCGTTGACCGCGGCGAGGACGAGCACACCGGCCGCCGTCAGCAGCCAGACACGTCGACTCGCCCGGATGAGCAGGTCGTGTACCGTGCCGCGACGCGACCACAGTCGCAGCGCCACGAACAGCAGTCCGACCACCAGTGCGCCGATCAGCGTCCACGGATTGTGGAAGGTGACGGTCATCGACAGTGCGATGGTCGCCAGGGTCACGGCGCCGAGGACGGTCGACACGGTGATGGTGCCCCGGTGCCGGTCGGTGGGCCACAGCACGCGCAGCGCGAACAGCGGGAGCAGGACGGCGACGAAGGCTCCGGTGAGGACCGGCTGTCCGGCGACGGTGCCGAAGGCTATCGGGAACGCGTCGGCGAAGTCGAAGGTGTCGGCGATCGCGGCCACGGTGTGCCAGTCCCACTGGGCCACCGCGAGCATCCGCAGGACCAGGAAGAGCACGGCGACGGCAGCCGTCGTCCCGAGTTGAACGCTCAGCGAGTCGTCCGGGCGTTCGTCGGTCTCCGGTGTCGGCGCGTCAGCGGTCACGGCCGCGCAACTCGGTCGCCAGGACGGCCACCTGGGTGCGGCGCTGCATGTCGAGTTTCGACAGGATCCGCGAGACGTAGTTCTTGATCGTCTTCTCGGCGAGGAACATCCGACCGGCGATCTGCCGGTTGGTCAGGCCCTCGCCGATCAGGACGAACACCTCCCGCTCCTGCGCGGTGAGTTCGGCGAGCGGATCGGCCGGTTCGCCCTTGCGGAGCTTGGCCAACAGCGCGCCGGTGCTCTTCGGGTCCAGGAGGGAGCCGCCGTTGCCGACGGTCCGCACGGCCTCGACGAGGTTGTGGCCGAGGATCTGCTTCAGGACGAAGCCCGATGCGCCCGCGAGGACGGCGGCCAACAGTGCGTCGTCGTCTGCGTAGCTGGTCAGCATCAGGCACCGAATCGCCGGGTTCTCGCCGCGGACGTCGCGGCAGAGCTCCACGCCGTTGCCGTCCGGGAGTCGGACGTCGAGCACGACGACGTCGGGTTCGGTCGCGCCGATGCCTGCTCTGGCCTCGCCGACGGTCGCGGCCTCGCCGACCACGTCGAGGTCGTCGGCGGTGCTGAGCAGGTCGCGCAGTCCGCGTCGGACGAGTTCGTGGTCGTCGACGAGGAACACGCGCACCTGCCGGCGGTCGGGGGCAGCTTGTCCAGCGGTCATGTCGAGTACGTTACCGCAGGTGAGGAGTGGACTCGGGGCCCTACTGAGTGAGGACTTTCGACTCCGGACAACGTCGCGCCCCGCGGCCAGGGTGGAGGTATGACAGAACTGATCGGTTCCCCGATGACCGGCTCGGACCTGCTCCGTGAACTCCTGCCCGACTGCGAGCGGGAAGTGGAGCGGCACATGAAGCTCACCCGCGATTGGCATCCGCACGACTACGTGCCGTGGGACGACGGGCGGAACTTCGCCGCACTCGGCGGCGTCGATTGGGACCCGGAGCAGTCGTCGCTCTCGGAGACGGCGAAGGCCGCGATGATCACCAACCTGCTCACCGAGGACAACCTGCCCTCGTATCACCGGGTGATCGCCGAGAACTTCACCCTCGACGACGCATGGGGCTTCTGGGTCGGCCGGTGGACGGCGGAGGAGATGCGGCATTCGGTCGTGATGCGCGACTACCTCGTCGTCACTCGGGGAGTGGATCCGGTGGAGCTGGAGAACCTCCGAATGGAGCACATGACCGGCGGATTCAACCCGCTGCCGGACGACGACGGTCAGCGCGACCACAGTTTCGACATGCTCTACGCCGTCGCCTACGTGTCGTTCCAGGAGCTGGCCACGCGGGTCAGTCACAAGAACACCGGCAAGGCCTGTGGTGATCCGATCGCCGACCGGATGCTGCAGCGAGTGGCGGCCGACGAGAACCTGCACATGATCTTCTATCGCAACATCGTCTCGGCTGCCCTCGCGGTGGTCCCCGACGAGGCGATGGAGGCGATCTACACGATCGTCACCAACTTCGCGATGCCCGGCGCCACGATGCCGAACTTCCGGCGCAACGCCGTGCTGATCGCCAAAGGCGGAATCTACGACCTGCCACAGCACATGAGCGACGTGGTGATGCCGGTGCTGCGGGCCTGGCGGATCTTCGAGCGCGACGACTTCGGGCCGACCGGCCAGATGTATCGCGAGAAGCTTGCCGCGTTCCTCGAGGAGATGGACGTCAAAGTCGCCAAGTTCGAGGAGTCTCGCGCCCGAGCCCTGGCCCGGGCCGCGCGCTGAGCGACCCCTCCCGTTCTGCCGAGCCCTCCCGTTCCTCGAGCGGAGTCGAGGGGCCGCTACTCTCATCGATCATGGGGCACGCTCATTATCTGGCCGGACTGGATCTTCGAGATCGACGCGTCGTCGTCGTCGGAGGCGGCAGCGTCGCACAGCGGCGTCTTCCGAACCTGCTGGCAGCGGGCGCGGACGTGCATGTGATCGCGGTCGATCCGACGCCCACCGTCGAGTCGGAGCCGGCCGTCACCGTCCACCGTCGTGCGTATGCGGCCGGTGATCTGGCAGGCGCCTGGTACGTGATCGCGTGCACCGACGATCCCGACGTCAATGCGGAGATCGTCGCCGAGGCCACGGCCGCGCGGATCTTCTGCGTGCGCGCCGACGACGGGGCTTCGGGCACCGCGGTGACCCCGGCGTCGGGCCATCACCGGGATCTGCAGTTCGGTGTGCTGGCCGGCGGCGACCATCGGCGGTCCGCCGCGGCCCGCGCGGCGATCACCGCGGCGTTCGCCGATGGGACGTCGTTGACGGTGGACGACGGGGACCGGCACGCGCCCGGTGTCGCGCTGGTCGGAGGCGGGCCCGGCGCGGCCGACATGATCACGGTTCGAGGCAGGCGTCTGCTCGCCGAGGCCGACGTCGTCGTCGCCGACCGGCTCGCACCGGTCGCACTGCTCGACGAACTCGGACCCCAGGTGGAGATCGTCGACGCGGCGAAGGTGCCGTACGGCCGGGCGATGCGCCAGGAGCAGATCAACGACATCCTCGTCGACCGCGCGAAGGCCGGAAAGTTCGTCGTCCGACTCAAAGGCGGCGACCCGTACGTCTACGGTCGCGGCTTCGAGGAACTGCAGGCCTGCGTGGAGGCGGGCGTGCCCGTGACGGTGGTGCCCGGTGTCGCGAGCCCGATCTCGGCGCCCGCACTGGCGGGCATCCCGGTGACCCATCGGGGAGTGACGCACGAGTTCGTCGTCGTCTCCGGTCACGTCGCACCCGACCATCCCGACTCGTTGACCAACTGGCCGGCGCTCGCCCAACTGCGCGGCACCATCGTTCTGATGATGGCCGTCAAGCGCATCGACGTGTTCGCGCAGGCGCTGCTCGACGGAGGACGTCCGGCGGACACTCCGGTCGCGTTCATCGAGAACGCGTCCCGACCTGATCAGCGACTCATCCGCACCGATCTCGCCCACGCGGCGCAGGCGGCGCGGGACGAGGAACTGATCGCCCCCGCCATCGCCGTGATCGGTCCGGTCGCCGGCTTCACCGACGTCGATCGGGCGGTGGGACTGTGAACGCGCGCATCGCAGGCGGCGTGTCCGGGCTGCTCCTGCTGATCGCCGCAGTCGCGGCCTGGTTCGTGCATCCGGCGGTTACCGCGGTCCTGGTCGGGCTCGCCGTCGTCGTGATGTCGGCGTGGCAGGTGTACCGCCGTCGTACGGGTGTGCAGGCGCTTCCCGAGAACGCCTTCACCACGATCGTCGTGCCACTGGTCTTCGGCGCCCTCGCGGTGATCGCACTGAACGGCTGGATCTATCGGATCTCGTCGGACGCCGGATCGGAGTCGGGCGATCTGCAGATGCTGATCGGTCTGATCACGGGTGTCGTCGGCATGGCCGCGGCGTACGGCTACGGTCGGATCCGTGCTCAGAAGGCACAGCTCGCCGCCATCGACGACGAGGACTGACCCCGTGGCGACCGCATCTTCTCGTCGCGGAACCCGTTCCGCGGTCAGCCCTCGGTCACGACGGTGATCTCCAGGGGAGACGTGATCTCGACCCGTTGACCGGCGTCGGTGAGCACTGCAGCGAGCGCGTCGACGTCTCGGACGTTCCGCCGGGTGCGGACGAGTTCGTGGGCGAGCAGTCCCTTGTAATGCTTGTTGAAGTGGCTGACCACTTTGCGTGTTCCGTTCGGATACTCGGTGACGACGGTGGCCGTCACTGCTCCGGACACCGGACCTAACTTCTGGTACACGCCGGACCGGAGATCGACGACGAAGTCGTCGAGCGCGTCGAGGGCGGGGGAGAGCGCGGGCTTCCACATCGATCCGAGCGTGCCGAATCCGGGCAGCTTGGAGCCGCCGGACAGCCGATACGCGGGGATCGAATCCGTCGCCGAGACGACCCCGAACAGCGCCGATCCGACCATCAGCCGGTCGGCGGCCTTCGTCTTCGACGCCCGCGTCATGCCGCGGTAGTCCAGCGCGTCGTAGAGCACGCCGGTGTACCGGGTGATCGCGGGCCGGGTCGGCGAGGTGAACAGGTCGGCGTTCCGGGCGACCTCCGCGATGGCCGCCTCGGTGGCGCCCAGACCGAGCGCTTCGCGAGAGGCCTCCACGTCCCGAGACAGCTCGACGAGGGCGTCAGCGACGCGTCGACGCACGCCGGTCAACTCCGGTAGCGACAGCGAATCGAGGTCGAGGGGCGCCGAGTCGCCGCCGTCCGACTTGGTCTCCGAGGGAGGCAGGATCACGAGCACGCGACCACCCTAACGAACTGCGGGCCAGCCCAACTAAGCTGGTTGATCGTGATCACACGCATGTCCGCACTGTTCCTTCGCACGCTCCGCGACGACCCCGCCGACGCCGAGGTCCCGAGCCACAAGCTCCTCGTCCGCGCGGGCTACGTCCGACGCACCGCGCCGGGCGTCTACTCATGGCTCCCGTTGGGGCTGAAGGTGTTCCGGAACGTCGAGCAGGTGGTGCGCGACGAGATGGATGCGATCGGGGCACAGGAGATCCTGCTCCCCGCGCTGCTGCCGCGTGATCCGTACGAGGCGACCGGCCGGTGGACCGAGTACGGTCCCAACCTGTTCCGCCTCAAGGATCGCAAGGGCGCCGAGATGCTCCTGGGCCCGACGCACGAGGAGATCTTCACCCAGCTGGTGAAGGGCGAGTACAGCTCGTACAAAGACCTCCCGGTGATCCTGTACCAGGTCCAGACCAAGTACCGCGACGAGGAACGTCCCCGCGCAGGCATCCTGCGTGGTCGCGAGTTCGTGATGAAGGACTCGTACTCGTTCGACCTCGACGACGCCGCGCTGCAGGTGTCGTACGACAAGCATCGGGCCGCGTACCAGCGGATCTTCGATCGCCTCGGCGTCGACTACGTGATCGTCAAGGCGACCGCAGGCGCGATGGGCGGAAGTCAGTCCGAGGAGTTCCTCGCCGAATGCGAGGTCGGTGAGGACACCTTCGTCCGAAGCACCGAGTCCGACTACGCGGCCAACGTCGAGGCCGTCGTCACGACCGTCCCGCCGTCGCTGCCCGTCGACGGACAGCCCGAGGCGGTCTCCCACCAGACCGGCGACACTCCGACCATCGAGACACTCGTCGAGTGGGCCAACGCGACGCTTCCCCCTCGGGCCGGATCGGGGAGCGGCGAGTACACCGCCGCCGACACCCTCAAGAATGTGATGGTCAAGATCCGCAAGCCCGGCGGCGAGTGGGAGATCACCGCGATCGGTGTCCCCGGTGACCGCGACGTCGACTTCAAGCGACTCGAGGCGTCCGTCGAACCGGCCGAGGTGGAACTCCTCGAGGAGGCCGACTTCGCCGCCAATCCGGCTCTCGTGAAGGGCTACATCGGACCGAAGGGCGTCCAGGGCGCCGGATTCACCTACCTCGTCGACCCTCGTGTGGTCGAGGGGACGTCGTGGATCACCGGTGCCGACGTGAAGGGCGAGCACTTCGTGAATCTCGTCGTCGGCCGCGACTTCACCCCGGACGGCGTCATCGAGGCGGCGTCGGTCCGTGACGGAGACCCGTCGCCGGACGGCAAGGGCGTTCTGACGTCGGCGAAGGGCATCGAGATCGGTCACATCTTCCAACTCGGCCGCAAGTACGCCGACGCGTTCGAGCTCGACGTCCTGGGAGAGAACGGCAAGCCCGTCCGCGTGACGATGGGCTCGTACGGACTGGGCGTCTCGCGCATGGTCGCCGTCCTCGCCGAGCAGATGCACGACGACAAGGGACTGCGGTGGCCGCGCGAGGTGGCGCCGTTCGACGTTCACCTGGTGATCGCGAACAAGGACGAGGCGGCTGTCGCCGGCGCTCAGGACCTCGCCGACAAGCTCGACGCGGCCGGCGTGTCGGTGCTGCTCGACGATCGGAAGGCGTCGCCCGGCGTCAAGTTCAAGGACTCCGAGCTCCTCGGCATGCCGGTGGTCGTCGTTGTCGGGCGCGGCTGGGCGAACGGGACCGTCGAGATCCGCGATCGTTTCACCGGTGAGTCGGTCGAAGCGCCGGTCGACGGTGCGACCGACGCCGTTCTCGCCGCCGTCAACGCCGGCTGATCCCACCCCGCCGTCCTCGGTGGTTGAGCCGCCTCCGAGGTGCGGTGTGGTTTCGACTGTCCTCCTCGCCGGCGCTCGTCGTCGGCTCAACCACCACGTAGTGGCTGTCGTCCGTCGGTGGGGAGCATTGCGTGTCGGCGCTCGCCTTTGTCGTCCGTCGGTGGTTGAGCCGACTCCGAGGCGTTAGTCGAGGTGTCGTGTCGAAACCAGGGTGCGGTGTGGTTTCGACTGT
>JASLJL010000332.1 GCA_030152405.1 Gordonia sp. (in: high G+C Gram-positive bacteria)
CGTCGGACAGCCGGGTGATCGGCTCGCAGATGGCGTCGACGATCTCTCGGACCGTCGTCGGACGGGTGTCGAGTTCGGTGAGGGGCTCGGCCCAGATCGGGCCGAGTCGGTCCTGCAGCAGGGCGGTGACCAGTGCTTCGCGCGACCCGAAGTGATAGTGGACGGCGGCCGGGTTGACGCCCGCGGCGGCGCACACGGCACGCACCTTGAGGTCCTCGTACGACGTCTCGGCGAGCAGTCGCTCGGCGGAGTCGAGGAGTCGGGTGCGAGTCACGTCACTTGCCATGCAGTGAAGTGAATCACGATTCAATCAACGATTCAAACACTGATTGATTCGGCATCGACCGAGCGACTCTCATGACAACTGAATGCGCGTTAGGCTGGACGTCGTGGCTGAACATTTTCAAACAGTTGTCCTGGGAGCCGGCCCCGGTGGGTACGTGGCCGCGATCCGGTCCGCCCAGCTGGGCATGAAGACCGCCGTCATCGAAGAGAAGTGGTGGGGTGGTGTCTGTCTGAACGTCGGATGCATCCCCTCCAAGGCGCTGCTGCGCAACGCCGAACTCGCCCACGTCTTCAATCACGAGGCCAAGACCTTCGGCATCAGCGGAGAGGTGTCGTTCGACTTCGGCGCCGCCTTCGACCGCTCGCGCCAGGTGTCCGACGGCATCGTCAAGGGCGTCCACTTCCTCATGAAGAAGAACGGCATCACCGAGATCGACGGTTACGGCGTCTTCTCCGACGCCAAGACCATCAAGGTCGGCGACCGTGAGATCACGTTCGACAACGTCATCATCGACACCGGCTCCACCGTCCGCCTCCTGCCGGGCGTGGAGCTCAGCGAGAACGTCGTCACCTACGAGACGCAGATCCTCACCCGCGACCTCCCGAAGTCGATCGTCATCGTCGGCGCCGGCGCGATCGGCATGGAGTTCGGCTACGTCCTCGCCAACTACGGCGTCGACGTCACCATCGTCGAGTTCATGCCGCGCATCCTCCCCAACGAGGACGCCGACGTCTCCAAGGAGATGACGAAGGCGTACAAGAAGCTCGGCGTCAAGATCATGACCGGCACCGGCGTCCAGACCGTGGACGACCAGGGCAGCCAGGTCGTCGTCACCTACAAGGACGCCAAGGGCAACGACGGCAGCCTGACCGTCGACAAGGTCCTCATGTCCGTCGGCTTCGCGCCGCGCGTCGACGGCTTCGGTCTGGAGAAGACCGGCGTCGAGCTGACCGACCGCGGCGCCATCGCGATCGACGACCACATGCGCACCAACGTCGACGGCATCTACGCCATCGGTGACGTGACCGCGAAGCTGCAGCTCGCGCACGTCGCGGAGGCTCAGGGCGTCGTCGCCGCCGAGACGATGGCGGGTGCCGAGACGATGACTCTCGGCGACTACCGCATGATGCCCCGCGCCACGTTCTGCCAGCCGCAGGTCGCGTCGTTCGGGCTCACCGAGGAGCAGGCCAAGGCCGAGGGCTACGACGTCAAGGTCACCAAGTTCCCGTTCAGCGCCAACGGCAAGGCTCAGGGCCTCGCCGCGCCCGCCGGCTTCGTCAAGCTGATCACCGACGGCACCAACGACGAGCTGATCGGCGGACACCTGGTCGGCGATAACGTCTCCGAGATGCTGCCCGAGCTCACCCTCGCGCAGAAGTGGGACCTGACGGCCAAGGAACTCGCCCGAAACGTCCACACTCATCCGACGATGAGTGAGGCGCTGCAGGAGACCTTCCACGGCGCGATCGGTCACATGATCAACCTGTAGGCATCGCCCGCAGACACGAAAGTGTTGAGTTGAGGTCCGTCACGGACCTCAACTCAACACTTTTCTTCGTTCGGGCCGCCGACAGATCAGTGAACGGACGATCCTCCGGCTGGAGAGTCAGCGCAGCGGGTCGAAGCCGGCCAGAGCCGGTGCCGGGGCGCCGGTGCAGATGGCCTCGGCGAGCAGACGGCCGGTCGCTGGGCCGAGGGTCATACCCTCCATCGCGTGCCCACCCGCGACGAACACTCGCGGCGACGTCGTCGCGCCGACGAGCGGTAGTCCGTCCTCGGTGCAGGGGCGGGAACCGACCCACTCCTCGCGACGGTCGTCGAGGTCCACCCCGCGCAGCAGTGGGCGGACCGATTCGACGATCGCGCTGATCCGTCGCTGGTCGACGGGGGCGCCGTGGCGACCGAACTCCATCATCCCGGCGATCCGCATGCGATCGCCCAACGGCGTGCAGACCACCGATGAGCCGGGGAAGTACACCGGACCCGGCGGCAGATCGGCGACGTCGACCGCGAAGCTGTATCCGCGGCCGGCGCGCACGCGAGTCCGCACGCCGTACTTCTTCGTGAGCGCGGGGAGTGCGACGCCCGTCGCCACGACCACGGTGTCGAACGACTCGTCCACCCCGGTTCCGGTGACACGAACGCGCTGCCCGCGGTCGGCGACGTCGTCGACGGTGACGCCGGTGCGCAGCGTGCCGCCGCGCTCGACGAACGACCTGGCCAGAGCGTCCACGTAGGCCGGCGGATCGAGGAACCGCTGCCCGCGGAGCATCAGTCCGCCGCGGATGGCGTCAGTCAGCATCGGCGCCCGGGAACGCACCTCGTCAGCGGAGATGACCTCGACGTCCACCTGCTGGCCGAGTGCGGTGATGCGCTCGCCCTCCTTGACCATGCCCTGCGGACCCGCCGGGTCGGTGTAGGCGAACAGGAAGTCGTCGGCGGCCTCAATCGGTCCGGCGACTCCGCCGTCGGCCATCGCGTCGAAGGCGTCGAGCGCCTGCCGATTGATCGCCGCCAGGGCTTTCACGCCCGACTTCCAGCGCGGCGTGGTGCTGTTGCGCGCCATGCGAGCGAGGAATCCGAACAGCTTCGGATCGGGGCGGGGCGGGATGTACAGCGGTGACGTCGGGCTCAGCAGACTGCGCAGGCCGTAGGTGAGCATCGAGGGGTCGGTGAGCGGTGTGCTCAGGGTAGGGGTGATCCACCCGGCGTTGCCCCACGAGGCTCCGGCGGCGGGGCCGACGGCGTCGAACACGGTCACCTCGACGCCGCGGTCCTGCAGGAACCAGGCGGTGGACAGGCCGACCATCCCGGCGCCGACGACGGCCACCGACGCGGGTGCGGTCACTCCGCGGCCGCCACGGCTGCGTCGCGTGCGATGCGCGGCTTGATGCCCCAGTGGTAGACGGCGTAACAGACCGGCACGCAGGCGAGACCGAGGATGAGGGACAGTCGCTGCGTCGCGTCGAAGGCCATCGACACGAACACGACTCCGTTCATGAGGATCACGGCGATCGGCGTGAACGGGAAGAACGGGGCGGCGTACGGGAGATCCTTCACGTCGCCGCCGTTCTTGACGTACTGCTTGCGGAATCGGTACTGCGACAGCGCGATCGTCATCCAGCACAGGGCGCCGCCGACGCCGCTGACCGAGATGAGGAACACGAACACGGTGTCGGCGGCGACGAACTCGGTCATCAGGGAGAGCAGGCCGAACAGCAGCGTGAAGAGCAGACCCCAGATCGGGATGCCGCGCTTGGTGGTGACGCCGAAGATGCGAGGCGCGGCCTTCTCCTGGGCGAGCGACCACAGGATGCGGGTGCACATGTAGAGGCCGGTGTTGCCGACCGACAGGATGGCGACCAGGATGACGAAGTTCATGATGCCCGCGGCGTAGGGGATGCCGATCGCCTTGAAGACGGTCACGAACGGGCTCTCGTCCAGGCCGAGCTGCTGCCACGGGATGAGGGCGATCAGGATGAGGATGGAACCGAGGTAGAGGAAGACGAGGCGGAACACGATCGTGCGGACCGCCTTGGGGATCGCCTTGCGGGGATTCTCGGTCTCGCCTGCGGCGACTCCCATCACCTCGGAACCCATGAACGTGTAGACCACGGTCATCATCGCGGCGAACACGGCGCCGAACCCGACGGGGAAGAAGCCGCCGTGCGAGGTGAAGTTTGCGAGGCCGGGTGCCTCCATGCCGTCCATCTTGACGACGCCGGTGATGGCGAGGATGCCGAGGACGATGAAGAAGCCGACGGCGAGAACCTTGATGGCCGCGAGCGCGTATTCGGTCTCGGCGAACGAGCGGGCGGTGAAGCAGTTGACCAGGAATAGGACGGCGATGAAGAAGGCGGACCACACCCACGTGGGGGTGTCGGGGAACCAGAACTTCATGGTGATGCCCGCGGCCGTGAACTCGAGGCCGATGAACGACGCCCAGCTGATCCAGTACACCCAGCCGATGGGGAAGCCGGTGCCTGGGCCGATGTATTTGGTGGCGTGCGCCTGGAAGGAGCCGCTGACGGGCATGACGGCCGACATCTCGCCGAGGCACACCATGGTCAGGTAGAGCAGGACGCCGCCGACGATGTAGGCGAGGATCGTTCCGCCGGGTCCGGCGGAGCTGATCACTTCGCCGGTGCCGAGGAATAGACCGGTGCCGATGACGCCGGCGAGGGTGATCATGAACAGGTGGCGGCTTTTCATGACGCGCTTGAGCGCGGGGCCTTCGGGAGTGTAGAAAGGCTCGTTCACGTCGCCGCTCGGGGAGGTGGTGGCCGGTTCGTCGGAACCGGCCGTGGGGGCTATGGACACGGGGATGTCTCCTGAATTGTGTGCGGCCGCGGCACGATTCCCATGCGTTCCGGCGATCCCGCAGTCTGCTGACTATGTACTCAGTCAGCACATAGAGAATGCGACGCCGGTCACATGATTGTCAAGGCCGAATGGGCATCACATTTGGTGACTGCGCATATCGGGCCCGTAGCATGGCCCTCGTGGCTCGAGTGACGAAGGATTCCGCCGATCGGCGTGAGGGGATTCTCAAAGCGACCCTCGACATCATCAAAGAGAGCGGCATCGATCGCGTTCGTGGAGCGGATGTCGCCAAACGTGTCGGGGTGAGCGTCGGCCTGGTCTTCTATCACTTCGAGAATCTCGAGACCCTGATCGTGGCGGCCCTGCAGTATGCGGCGAGTCGGGACATCGAGCACCGCGACGCCGCGCTTGCGGCGTCATCGGCCGACGTCACCGAGCGGCTCAACGCGATGCTGCGCGAGTACGGGCCCTCGGGCTCCGAGTTCGGCTGGCGGCTGTGGGTGCAGGCGTGGTCGGCGAGCCTACGGGATCCGCGACTGCGCGACGTCGTTCACGAACTCGACGCCGGCTGGCGCGACGTCCTCATTGAAATCATCGACGACGGCGTGGCGCAGGGCGTCTTCACCTGCCCGGACCCGGCGGCCGCGACGTGGCGTCTCACGTCGATGCTCGACGGCCTGGCCGTGCAGCACGTGGTGTTCGACGACGTGGTGACTGTCGCGCAGATCCGCGAGTGGACACAGCTGGCGCTGAGCCGCGAATTGGGCATCTGACCAGAGGTGACGTGACAGGGGTTGCCTCCGCGTTGTGATCGATGCCATACTGACTAAGTACTCAGTCAAGCGTTGATCCGCGGCGGTCCTCCCGAACCGCCCGACCCCCACCTCTGCAGGAGCGACTCATGTCCCTGACACTTCCCAACGCCATCGACGCATCGTCCGGCGTGCGCGACGACAACGCCTTCTTCGAGATCGTCTGGCGCGACACCGAGAGCGACGCCACCGGCTACGTCGTCATCGACCAGCTGGTTCGCGGCGTCTCCTCCGGCGGACTGCGCATGCGCGCAGGCTGCACCCTCGACGAAGTCCGCGGGCTCGCTCGCGGGATGACCCTCAAGGAGGGCGTGCACTACGAGCCGGGCGCCCGCTACGTTCCGCTCGGCGGCGCCAAGGGCGGAATCGACTTCGATCCGTACAGCCCCGAGGCCGACGGCGTCCTGCGTCGCTTCCTTCAGGCCACCGCTCCGATCATCGACACCCGATGGACGATGGGCGAGGACTTCGGCGTCCAGCAGACCACGATCGACCGACTGCTCCCCGAGGTGGGCCTGCGCAGCTCGATCCAGGCAGCCGAGCGGGTCGTCGACGATCCCGAAGCCGCCCGCGCTCGGATGGCCACCGCGTTCAACAGCGTCGTCGACGGCGTGAGCCTCGACGAACTGGTCGGCGGCTACGGCGTGGCCAAGGCCGCCCTCGCGGCGATGGCCCGCCGCGACATGGCGCCTGCCGACACCACCGCCGTGATCCAGGGCTTCGGCTCGATGGGCGGCGCGACGGCCCGCTACCTCGCCGAGGTCGGGGTGCGCGTCGTCGGCATCGTCGACGTCGAGGGCGTCGTCTACAACCCGGCGGGTCTCGACGTCGAAGAACTGCTCCTCACGCGCAGCGCCAAGGGCAACGTCGACCGCACCAAGCTCCGCGACGGCGACCGTTGCCTCGACTCCTCCGAGTGGCTCTCGATCGAGACCGACGTCCTGGTGCCCGCCGCCATCTCGTACTGCATCAACGACGGCAACCAGGCCCAGGTCAGTGCGCGCCTCGTGGTCGAAGCGGCCAACATGCCGGTCACGCCGGAAGCCGAGGCGCTGCTCAGCGCACGCGGCATCGAGGTCTCGCCCGACTTCGTCGCCAACTCCGCGACGAACGCCTGGTGGTGGTGGGTCTTCTTCGGCGACGTCGACGGCAGCCCCGAGCAGTCGTTCGCCAAGATCAACAGCCGCATCACCGCGCTGAGCGACGAGATGTTCGACATCGCCGCCGCCGAGGGCGTCTCCCTCCGTACGGCCGCCTTCGAGATGGCCTCGCGCAAGCTGGCCGAGATCTCCGACGAGTTCCCGATCTACTGAGCCGGCCGCCCGGTCTCGCCTTCATAGAGAGTTCAGATATCCATGTCAGCTAGTGTTCTCCGCTCGGGCGGCGGCGCCGTCGTCGATGCGCTGGTCGCCCACGGCGTCGACACCGTCTTCGGCATCCCCGGCACGCACAACCTCGCGATCTACGCCGCGCTGGAGTCGTCGTCGATCACCCACGTCACTCCTCGCCACGAGCAGGGTGCGGGCTATGCGGCCG
Source organism: Gordonia sp. (in: high G+C Gram-positive bacteria) (assembly GCA_030152405.1). Classification (GTDB taxonomy): domain Bacteria; phylum Actinomycetota; class Actinomycetes; order Mycobacteriales; family Mycobacteriaceae; genus Gordonia. The sequence continues at coordinate 6,958 of JASLJL010000332.1, forward strand.
ACGGGTACGCGCGACTGTCCGGACGTCCCGGCGTCGTCGTGACGACCACCGGTCCGGCGATCCTCAACGCCGCGGCGTCGGCGGCCCAGGCGTACTCGGACTCGGTCCCGGTGCTGTTCATCGCGCCCGGCATGCCGTCGGATCATCCGAGCGGATACAACGGGCTGCTGCACGAGGTCCGCAGCCAGATCGACGCGATGTCGGCGGTGGTCGCTCACGCGCAGCGCGTGACAAGCGTCGCGGAGATCCCGCACGCCGTCGCGCAGTGCTTCGCCGCGATGACCACCGGGCGTCCGCGGCCGGCGTACCTGGAGATTCCGCTCGATCTGCTCGAGGC
>JASLJL010000381.1 GCA_030152405.1 Gordonia sp. (in: high G+C Gram-positive bacteria)
GTGAGAAGTGTTGTCATGCTTGCAACTTCCTCGACCTGTTCCTTGAGGAACCACTGCATGAACTGCTCGCCCAGGTAGTCGCCGCTCTCGCGCGCCGAACTGGCCAGCGCGACGATCTGCTCGGTCACCTGCTTCTCCTGCGCCAACGCCAAGGCGATCGGCTCGCGGTACTCGCCGAACTCGGTGGTCGGCGCGGAGGCCGACGGGATCATGACGTCGATGTCCCGGTCGAGGAAGTACTGCACGATCATCATCGCGTGGTTGCGTTCCTCCACCGACTGCTCGTAGAAGTGCTGGGCCATCTGCGGCATGTCGTGCGCGTCGTACCAGACAGCGAGTGCGATGTACTGCTGCGAAGCGGAGAACTCGTTGCTGATCTGCTCGTGGAGCAGTTCCTGGAACGGCGTGCGCGCGGTTTCGGTCATGACGACCAGGTTAGCCGAGCGGGGAGCCGTCCGAACTGCTCAGTAGGTCCTTCGGGACCTCGACGCCGCGACTGACGTACTCGAAGAACTTGGTGGTCGTCGAGCCCGGGATCAGGGAGTCTCCGTCGTCGGTCACCTCGTCGCCGTCCGTCGGGACCGTGGTGGTCACGGGGCTGCGCAGCTTGTATGCGAGCCATGCCAGATCCCACAGATGATCGCCCTCGGCGACGGTGACGGCGTCCACCGCGCCGTTCGCGAACGGGACCAGACGGAACGGATTGAGCAGGACTCCGGGGCTGGTGGCCTTCGACATCAGTGCTGCGAAGAACTTCCGCTGGTTCACGACACGTTCGAGGTCGGCGTTGGGGAACGCCCGCGTGCGGACCAGTCCGAGCGCCTGGGCGCCGTTCAACTCCTGGCAGCCTGCCTTCAGCCGGAGTCCGGCCTTCGGGTCGCGCAGCGGCTGGTTCAGGCACATCTCGACCCCGCCGACGGCGTCGACGAGGCTGTCGAATCCGCCGAACCCGATCTCGATGTAGTGGTCGATGTGGACCTTCGAGAACTCCTCGATCGTCTGGACCAGGAGTTTCGGGCCGCCGGTGTTGAACGCGGAGTTGATCTTGTGACTGCCCTGTCCGGGGACGGGCACGTACAGATCGCGCGGAACGCTGATGAGGGTCGGTGATCCGGATGTCGGGAAGTGCGCCATCATGATGGTGTCGGTGCGGGCGCCGTCGCTGTCGCCGGTGGCGAGCTTGTCCTTGTCGGCCTGACTCAGGCCGGCGCGGGAGTCGGTGCCGACGATGAGCCAGTTGGTGCCGGGCGTGTCGCCGATGCGGCCCGGGTAGTCGGCCAGCGCGTCGACACGATCGAGTTTCGCGTCGTAGTAGAACAGCAACCCGATGGGCGTGATGAGGAGCACCAGCAGGATCACCAGGGCGATCCGCAGCTTGCGCCGTGGCTTCCGTCGCGGCGCCTTTCTCGACTTCGCGGGCGGTTGCGGCTGATTCGGACGCGGTGACGACGACCCGGGACGTCGCGGCGGCGGTCCCTGGGGAGGAGGCGGTCCCTGCGGTGGACGACGACGGTCGTCACGCGGGATGGGCTGCGGTTCCTGGCGGGGCGCATAGCCGGGCCGGCCCTGCAGGGGCGTCTGTCCGGGCGGCGGGGCGTAGCGCCGCGGCTGCACGGGCTCCTGCGACCACGCGCGAGGCGGCTGGTGCGGCTCGTCGCGCGGGGGCTGCGGGCGTCCTCCGCGAGGGGGCGGCCTGCGCATCATCGGCGGCTCGGGCTGGTCGTTCATCCACGCCACCGTACCGTCGAGACCTGGCTGAAAGCTGAGCCTCGTCGACTATTCGACTGCCGCGACGCCGTCGGACAACGCCACGACGACGGCTCCGACGACCGCTGCCACGAATGCGATCACGGTGATCAGGCCCCATCCGGGCCGAGTCTGATCGCCGAGCAGCGCGGCCCCGACGATCCCGGGGATCACCGTCTCACCGACGGCGACAGCCGCCGCGGCGCCCGCGACCGCGCCGGTCTGCAACGCCGCGGTGAAGAGATAGAAGCCGCCCGCGCCGCACACCACGACGGCGTAGGCGGCGGGGTCGGTCAGCAGGTCGCCGAGTCGGAACGGGTCGACGCCGTCGACCACGCGCACGCCGACCGTCATCAGGCCGAACAGGACGCCGGAGGTCAACGCCGCAGGCATCGCAGTGCGTCTGCCGCCGGTCGAGACAGCGATCAAGCCGCCCGCAAGGAGTGCTCCACCGCCGACGAGCAGTCCCCAGTGCAGGGCGGTCCCGGGGTCGTCATGCCCTTCGGATCCGGCCGCGACACCGAGGACGACGAGCGAGATCACCGCGACGGCGATGCCGAGTCGGTCCCGTCTGGTGAGGGTCACTCCAAGGACGACGGCGGCCAACACCGCGGTGACCAGCAGATTCGAGCTGATGATCGGCTGCGACAGGAACAGCGGCAGGGTGCGGGACGCGACGGCGGTGCACACGAAGCCCACCGCGTCGAGTCCCATGCCCGCGAGGAACACCGGGTGGAGCATCGCGCCGATCGTCGACGAGTCGGCGCCGGGTCTGGTGGCGGCGTGCGCCTGCATCACCGACGCGGTGCCGAAGGCCAGTGCGGCGACGACCGCAGCGATCACGCCGACGGTCATCG
>JASLJL010000299.1 GCA_030152405.1 Gordonia sp. (in: high G+C Gram-positive bacteria)
ACTTAGCTCCGGAACGGTTCCGGACGTCAGACCTACAGAAAGGCAACCAGTGGACAGGTTCACACACACAACCAAGACGCAGGCTGCACTGCAGGGTGCCCTCCAAGTCGCTGCTGCTGCGGGTAACACCGACGTGCGGCCCGCCCACATTCTGAGTGCACTCCTCGAGCAGAGCGACGGCATCGCCTCGCCGCTGCTCAAGGCTGTCGGCGTGGATCCCTCGCGGATTCGTGCCGAGGCGAAGACTCTCGTCGGACGAGCTCCGACGGTGTCGAGCACGAGCGGTCAGCCGACCCTCTCGCGCGAGTCGATCGCGGCCGTGACTGCCGCACAGAACCTCGCGACCGAGATGGGCGACGACTACGTCTCCACCGAGCACCTCGTGGTCGGGCTCGCCACCGGCGACTCCGACGTCGCACGACTCCTGTCCGGTGCAGGCGCGACGCCGGAGGCGCTGCGGGAGGCATTCGTCTCCGTTCGCGGAACCGGACGTGTGACCAGCGAGGATCCCGAGTCGACCTACCAGGCGCTTGAGAAGTACTCGACCGACCTCACCAAGCGAGCCCGCGAAGGCGGCCTCGATCCGGTCATCGGTCGCGACAGCGAGATCCGTCGCGTGGTCCAGGTCCTGTCCCGTCGTACCAAGAACAACCCCGTGCTCATCGGCGAGCCCGGCGTCGGCAAGACGGCGATCGTCGAGGGTCTCGCACAGCGCGTGGTGGCGGGTGACGTCCCCGAGTCGCTGCGCGGCAAGACCGTCATCTCGCTCGACCTCGGATCGATGGTCGCGGGCGCCAAGTACCGCGGCGAGTTCGAGGAGCGGCTGAAGGCCGTGCTCGACGAGATCAAGGGCTCCGACGGCCAGATCATCACGTTCATCGACGAGCTGCACACCATCGTGGGTGCAGGCGCCACCGGCGATTCGGCGATGGACGCGGGCAACATGATCAAGCCGATGCTCGCTCGTGGCGAGCTGCGGCTGGTCGGCGCGACCACCCTCGAGGAGTACCGCCAGTACATCGAGAAGGACGCCGCTCTCGAACGTCGGTTCCAGCAGGTGTACGTCGGGGAGCCGTCGGTGGAGGACACCATCGGCATCCTGCGTGGACTCAAGGATCGGTACGAGGTGCACCACGGTGTGCGCATCACCGACTCCGCGCTGGTGTCGGCCGCGACGCTGTCCGACCGCTACATCACCTCTCGCTTCCTGCCCGACAAGGCCATCGACCTCGTCGACGAGGCCGCGTCGCGTCTCCGGATGGAGATCGACTCGCGTCCCGTCGAGATCGACGAGGTGGAGCGTGTGGTCCGTCGACTCGAAGTGGAGGAGGTCGCCCTCGAGAAGGAGACCGACGCCGCGTCCAAGGACCGGCTCGAGGCGCTCCGAGGGGAACTGGCCGACCACCGCGAGAAGCTCAACGAACTGCTCGCACGCTGGCAGGGTGAGAAGACTGCGATCGACGCGGTCCGCGACGTCAAGGAGGAGCTCGAACGACTCCGCGGCGAAGCCGACCGCGCAGAACGCGACGGTGACCTGGGTCGTGCCGCCGAGCTCCGCTACGGCCGCATCCCCGGTCTGGAGAAGGAGTTGGAGGCAGCGGTCGAGAAGACCGGCACCGATCCCGACCAGGACGTGATGCTGCAGGAGGAGGTCGGTCCCGACGACGTCGCCGAGGTCGTGTCCGCATGGACCGGTGTGCCCGCGGGCAAGATGCTCGAAGGCGAGTCGGCCAAGCTGCTCCGCATGGAGGATGAGCTCGGGCGACGCGTCATCGGGCAGAAGGCCGCAGTCGGCGCGGTGTCGGACGCCGTCCGGCGTGCTCGTGCCGGCGTCGCCGACCCGAACCGTCCGCTCGGATCGTTCCTGTTCCTCGGACCGACCGGCGTCGGTAAGACCGAGCTGGCGAAGGCGCTGGGCGAGTTCCTGTTCGACGACGAACGGGCCCTCATCCGGATCGACATGAGCGAGTACGGCGAGAAGCACTCCGTCGCGCGGCTCGTCGGTGCCCCTCCGGGCTACGTCGGGTACGAGTCCGGCGGTCAGCTGACCGAAGCGGTGCGGCGTCGCCCCTACTCGGTGGTCCTGTTCGACGAGGTCGAGAAGGCGCACCCGGACGTGTTCGACGTGCTGCTGCAGGTCCTCGACGAGGGTCGTCTCACCGACGGTCAGGGACGCACGGTCGACTTCCGCAACACGATCCTCATCCTCACGTCCAACCTGGGCGCGGGCGGCGACAAGGACCAGGTGATGGCGGCGGTGCGTGCGGCGTTCAAGCCCGAGTTCGTCAACCGGCTCGACGACGTCGTGATCTTCGACGCCCTGAGCCCGGAAGAGCTCGTGTCGATCGTCGACATCCAGCTGGCCCAGCTCGGCAAGCGCCTCGCACAGCGTCGACTGGGTCTCGAGGTCACGCCGAAGGCGAAGGAATGGCTGGCCGAACGCGGTTTCGACCCGCTGTACGGCGCGCGTCCGCTGCGCAGGCTGGTGCAGCAGGCGATCGGCGACCAGCTCGCCAAGGCGCTGCTCGCAGGCGACATCCGTGACGGCGACGTCGTCCCGGTGAACGTCGGCGGCGACGGCGAATCGCTCGTCATCGGCTGATCTGCTCGCGCTTCGCGCTCTGACTCGAAGGGGTTAAAAGGTCCTCTCCCCGAGCGCTTTTACACCACTTCTTGCGTTGAGTGCGGGTACCGTCGACAGCAGCAGTTCAACACTTGATGAATTGAGGTTGCGATGGATGCGATCAGATGTGAGAACGTGACCGTGCGGCGTGGGTCCGTCACCGCGGTCGACGACGTGTCCGTGAGAGTTCCGAAAGGGCGGATCACCGGGCTGCTCGGACCATCCGGGTGCGGCAAGACGACCCTCCTCCG